>NZ_JBHWIO010000005.1:27032-73387 GCF_042732075.1 Kitasatospora sp. NPDC059812 | reverse complement strand
CGCGCCCCCCCAGGTCCGCCCCCCCCGCCGCCGCCCCCGCGGCGCCGCCCCCGCCGCCCGCCGCCCCCCCCGGCCCCCCCCCCCCCCGGCCCGGGGCCGGGGATCAGCCGTGGAGGTAGACGATGCCGAGTTTGGTGAGCTGCCAGAGCTGGCCGGCGGCGCCGGTGTCGGTGGCGAGTTCGACGGCGGGGTTGCCCTTGGCGTCGAAGGTGGTGCCGGGGGCGATCACCTTGGTCGGGTCCTGGGAGTCGGCGATCTTGTAGCGGCCGCCGCCGGCCGGCTTGAGGACCCAGTGCTGGTTGCCGCCGCCGTTGCAGCGCCACTGCTGGATGCGGGTGCCGGCGGCGGTGGAGGCGGCGTTGGCGTCCAGGCACATGTCCCGGTTGCCGCTGAAGTCGAGCTCGTAGCTGCCGCCGGCCTTGGCCTCCAGGACGAAGGACTGGTTGAGCCCGCCGGTGGCCGGATAGGTGATGGCGGCCCGGCCGTTGGTGGAGTCGCCGTAGGTGCCGCCGCCGGTGAGGTCGAGCGCGTTGCCGCTGGCCGCGTTGGTGAGCTGGTACCAGGAGCCGTCCTCGGGGACGTCCGCGAACGGCTGCCCGGGGGTGAGCGGCTGGATGGAGGTGGTGTTCTGCTGGTTGAGCGTGCAGTAGGCCTGCGCCAGTTCGGGCTTGGCAAAGAACTGGCCGAGGCAGACGCCCTCGCCGCGGTAGCCGGCCACCCTCAGGTGGTACGACTGGCGGACCATGTTCATGCACAGCCCGGGGATGCCGATCTGCGAGTCGCAGCCGTTGCGGGCCCACTCGGCGAGGTTGATGACGTCCCCGTTGCTGTACTCGTACGGGGAGCTGGTCCACTCCGCGCAGACCTCGTGGCCGAAGGCGACCCGCCGCTGGTCGAGGTAGCGCACGCCGGGCACCTGCTCGGCGGCGCCGCGCAGCGCGTCGCTGAAGGTCGGCACCACCCAGTTGTGGCCCCAGGCGAGGTCCTCGGGGAAGGCCGGGCAGCCGTCGGCGACCTTGCCGAGGTAGTCGTTGCGCCGGATGTCCGGAGTGATCGGATTGAAGTACGACTGGTAGACCAGCTGGTACGAGGAGTCGGCGTAGCCCGCCTTCCGCATGGTCTGCCGGATGTTCTGGAGCGCCGCGACGACCTTGGGCTGGACCCGCTTGGCGCGCTGGACGATCTCGTCGCTGCCGATGGTGTCGCGGCAGCCCTGGTCCTTGGGGATCGGGAAGTACTGCGCGAGGCAGTGCATCATGATCCCGCTGAAGTCGAAGTCGTCGTTGGCGCCGATCGTGACGACGACCATCTTCACGTCGTACTTGCCCGCCGCGTCGGCGAGTTTGACGTCCTGTTTGGGCTCGCCGAAGTCGCCGCTGCCGGAGCCGGTGACCTTGGCGAGTTCGGGGTCGCTGACCAGGTCGCCGGTCTGGGCGCCGGAGCAGGCGAGGTCGATCGGGGTGACGCCGGGGATGTCGGTGACGAAGATCTCCGACTTGGGGTGCCGGTGGCAGTAGTTGGTGGGGCTGTCGGTCTCCGGGAAGTAGCCGTCGTTGGTGTCGGTGCCGGCGCCCTCCCCGGAGATGGCGCTGTCGCCGAGGGCGACGATGGCGGCCGGGCGGGTGGCGCCGGCCGCGGGGGCCGGGTCGGCGAGGGCGGCGGGGGCGCCGGCCAGGCCGAGGGTGGCGACGAGGGCGCCGGTGGCGAGCAGCGCGCCGTACGGGGAGCGGCGCGCCACCGTCCGGGGCCGCCGCGCCGCTGTCAGTCGGGACCTGATCACACGCGACTCCTTGCGGGGGGTGGGGGGCCGCCCGGCCGGGCGCCGAGCGGCGCGGAGCAAGAAAGGTGAGCAGGTCTCATATTCTAGGTACTGACAAGTAACGCAACAAGGCTTGTGACACCGCCGGAACCTGACGCCCCGACACGCCCCCGGACATGCGGAGAGCCGCCGCCCCGCGCCCCAGGAGGGAAGCGCGGAACAGCGGCTCGTACCGGCCGAACCGGGAGCAGGATCAGCCCGCGTTGGCGCAGTGGTTGCCGAACGCCGGGTTGAGCAGGCCGATGACGTCGATGGTGTTGCCGCACAGGTTGACCGGGATGTGAACCGGAACCTGAACCTGGTTGCCCGAGATGACACCGGGGGAACCCGCGGCGACACCCTCGGCGCCGGAGCTGGCCATCGCGGTGCCGGCGCCGGCGGCCACGATGCCCACCACGGCCGCGCCGACGGCGGCGGTCTTCTTGATGCTCATACGAGCCTCCTGACTGTTCATACAGAGATGCACGGGGAGTGCGACATCAAGAACGACACCCACCCGGGCCGGTTGCGACAGTGGACGCACTGTCACCCATCCGGCCCAACGGAGACGGCGACCGGCATTCGGGTGATCAGCGGACCGGACCGTTTCCCCTCGCACGGTGCCTCGTTCTCTCTGGCGGAACACGATCCACCCGGCCCCCTTCACACGAATCGAGTACCGCCCATGCGCAAGCTCGCCCACGGCGTCGTCGGCACCGCGGCCGGCGCCGCCCTGCTCGCCGCCGGCGCCGGCGTCGCGTCCGCCCACCACCTGCACGGCGCGTCCGCCGAGGGTGTCGCGGCCGGCTCGGCCGGCGCGGTCTCGGGCAACTCGGTGGAGGTGCCCGTGCACATTCCGCTCAACGTGTGCGGCAACTCGATCGACGTGGTGGGCCTCCTGAACCCGGCGTTCGGCAATAACTGCCTCAGCGCCTGACCGGGAATTCCCCTGGTCGCACCTCTGCCCGAACCGCTCCCGGCCGTGCGGGAATTGTTCGCGAGGTGCTGGAACAACGCGGCGGCCGCGTCGACGCCCGAGCCATGGGCGAAACACGCCGGTGTGCGCCGCCGGAGCGACAATCACGGCAATCCCCAGAAACCAGCGGGTGAGTATTCGTGCTCGCCCGGCTCCCGACATTTCCCATCCGTCGGGCAGAAAACGGAGGAAAGACATGCGCAACTTCAAGAAGGCCGCCGTCCTGTCCCTGGCCGCCACCGGTCTGGTCCTCGGTGCCGCCGGCGGTGCGTTCGCCAGCTCCGGCGCCGAGGGCGTGGCCGCCGGCTCCCCCGGTGTCGTCTCCGGCAACCAGGTCCAGATCCCGGTGCACATCCCGATCAACCTGTGCGGCAACTCCATCAACGTCGTCGGCCTGCTGAACCCGGCCTTCGGCAACACCTGCGCCAACGTGGAGCTCCCCCCGCCGCCCGCGGACGACTGCTGATCCCCGATCGGCACCCGTTCCGGCCGTACTGCCCCCCGACCAGCCGGCCGGGGGGCAGTTCGGCATCCCCGGGCGGCCGGTGGCCGTCCGGCCCCCGATCCACCGAAGGGTGATCCGCATGGTTTCGAAGAAGAGCGGGGCCTGCCTGGTCGTCGCCGTCGGCGCCACGATGCTGCTCGGCGCGGGTTCGGCGCAGGCCGCCACCACGACCGGTTCGGCCCCCGCGTCGGGCCCGGCCAAGCTGGCGAAGACCGACGTCGGTCAGGCGCTGAACGGGACGACCTCCGGCCTCGGCTACGGGCTCGCGCCGGTCAAGGACCTGCGCCTGGACCCGTGGGCGAACTCCTCGGCCGACGTGCTCAACAACGGCGCGACCGTCAAGCCCGACCAGGGCCTGGCCCCGGTCGGCACCGGCGGGCTGACCGGCCCGCTGAGCGCGGGCGGCGGCATCCGGGACCTCCCGCTGGTCGGCGGGCTGACCGGCGTGCTGCCGGGCTGAGCCGCCCGGCGCAGACGGGAGCCCGGCACCCCGGTCGCGTCCGGGGTGCCGGGCTCCACCGTGCCCGGAGCCGCTGGGCTCAGAGCTGGGTCAGGTCGGTTAGGCCGGTCTGCTGCACCACGCCGGTGGTGGTCGCGGTGGTGGTCGCGGCCAGGTCGCCCACCTTGTCGGTGACCGAGATCGGGTGGTCGTCGTCGCCGAGGCTGGCGGTGGCCCCGGGGACGGCCTGCACGGTGCCGGTGACCAGTCGCGGGTCCACCTCGCCCACCTTGAGCCGGCCGTCGGCCAGCTGGCCGGTGCCGTCCTGGACGAGGGCGAGCGGCTTGCCGACGGCGAGGCCGGGGGTGTCGGCGTGCAGTGGCGCGGCCGGGGCCTCCAGCAGCACCTGGCCGAGGTCGGCGCCCTGGTCGACCAGGGGGAGCGGCAGCTGGGCCTTGGCGCTCGGGCCGACCTTCCCGGTCTGCAGCTCGGGGACCAGCCGGTCCGGGATGAGCTCGGTGCTGGTGGTGCGGCCGGGCGCCGGCGGCAGGAGCAGCGAGGTCGGGATGCCGGCCGTGACGCGGCTGCCGAGCGGGGTGAGCGGCACGTCCGCCGGGACCTGCTGGGTGGCCAGCTTGTCCTCCAGGGCACCGACCTGGTCGGGGCTGGCCTGGGCGGCACTGGCCGCTCCCTGGGAGGCGAGCATGCCCGCACCGACCGCCAACAGCATCGCGCCGGCCCGCTTGGAGAACTTCATGCTTTTCACCGTTCTGCCTGTCCGTACTGGAGATCCCTGAAGGGAGGGGCTGCGGGGCGCAGCCGGAAAGCAATCTGCCTCAACGAGTGACCGTTGGTACGGATTGCGGCGGTTAACCGGTTCGGCCTAATAATCCGACCGGAAACCACCCTACGACGCGCCTCCCGGACTCTTTTCAAAAATCCCCGTAACCTTCCGTGCCGTCATTCTTTGATCTGGACGTCAGTGACTGCAGACCGGGTCTGAGCGTTCTACGCGTTGTACGCACGGAAACCAAGAGCATTTCAGAGAGGGATCTCCCCATGATCCAGAAGTCCTTCGCCGCCGCCGGCCTGGCCGTCGCCGCGCTGGCCGCCGCCGCCGCGCCCGCTTCGGCGATCGGTGACGCGGACGGCGCCGCAGCCTCCATCGAGGGCAACGGCGGCACCAACTTCACCGGCACGGTCGGGAACAACAGCCCGAACTTCCACTTCCTGGACAACGCGAACGTCTGCCTCCCCGAGATCCACAACATCGCGGTGGGTGTGCTCGGCGTGGCCGTCCCGGTCGAGG
This sequence comes from Kitasatospora sp. NPDC059812, assembly GCF_042732075.1. Taxonomy (NCBI): domain Bacteria; kingdom Bacillati; phylum Actinomycetota; class Actinomycetes; order Kitasatosporales; family Streptomycetaceae; genus Kitasatospora; species Kitasatospora sp. NPDC059812. The sequence goes on along the minus strand of NZ_JBHWIO010000005.1, from coordinate 68,360 downwards.
TCCCGATCGCCAACAGCGGTGGCAAGCAGTACTGCACCCAGGGCCAGGGCACCCAGAGCCACGGCGACGCGGGCGTGTCCCACCTGGTCGGCTGACCGTTCCCCCAGCTGCACTCCCCCTGAACCACCCTTCGAATCGCTCCCCGATTCACCCCTCGAGAGGAAAACCGGAAATGATCAAGAAGTCCCTCGCCGCCGCCGGCCTGGCCGCCGCCGCCATCGCGATGTCCGCCGGCTCGGCCTCCGCCATCGTCGACGCGGACGGCGCCGCCACCTCCGTCCAGGGCAACGGTGGCACCAACCAGACCGGCACCCACGGCAACGGCAGCCCGAACTTCCACACCCTGGACAACGCGAACATCTGCCTGCCGGAGATCCACAACATCGCCGTCGCCGTGGTCGGCGTCGCGGTTCCGGTCGAGGTGCCGATCCTGAACAGCACCCCGAAGCAGATCTGCAACGTCGGCCAGAACACCCAGTCCTCGGGCGACGCGGGCGTTTCGCACCTGATCGGCTGATCAAGGGGCACGGCACGGACGGAGGGCCCGGGGAGGTACGTCTCCCCGGGCCCTCCGGGCGCTACGGGCGCTACGAGCGCCACGGGTGCTCAAGGCGCCACGGGCGAGGTGTCCGGCCGACCGCCGAACAGGTGCGGACCGGCCGGGTGAGCGGGCGTTCGGACCGGCGCGTGGGGCGCCGACCCGCACGGCCGGATGTGATCACGTGTCAGAGGCAGCGCCCGCCGGGGCGCTCCGAAAGAGAGGGCATTTCCATGAAGAGCAAGCTGGCCAAGGCCGCACTGACCGCCACCGCCGCGCTGGCGCTCGCGGGTGCCGCCACCCCGGCGTTCGCGCACGTCGGCTTCGCGGGCGGCGGCGAGTTCGTCGCCTCGGGCGACCAGCCGTTCGCGGCCGGTGCGGGCTTCGGCGTCGGCCACACCAGCGACGTCATCGCCGGCGGCTTCGGCGGCGGCGCCGCCACCTCCACCGACGTGATCGGCGGCGGCGAGGGCTTCGCGCACATCAACGGCTGGAAGTAGGACCCGGAAGGCCGGGCCGCCCCCACGGGGAGCGGCCCGGCCTTCTCGTTGCCCTGCGCCTGCTACTTGAACGCCCTGCCTTGCGGCACCGGCTACTTGAGCATCGCGGCGGCCTCGACCGCCCAGTAGGTGAGGATCTGCTCGGCCCCGGCCCGGCGGATCGAGGTGAGCGTCTCCATGATCATCCGCTCCCGGTCGATCCAGCCGTTCGCCGCGGCCGCCTCGACCATCGCGTACTCGCCGGACACCTGGTACGCGGCGACCGGCACCGGGGAGGCGTCGGCGACCTGGCGCAGGATGTCCAGGTAGGCCATGGCCGGCTTGACCATCACCAGGTCGGCGCCCTCGGCGAGGTCCTGCTCCAGCTCGCGCAGCGCCTCACGGGCGTTGGCCGGGTCCTGCTGGTAGCTCTTGCGGTCGCCCTTGAGCGAGGAGCCGACCGCCTCACGGAACGGGCCGAAGAACGCCGAGGCGTACTTGGCGGTGTAGGCGAGGATGCCCACGTCCTGGTGCCCGGCCTCGTCCAACGCCCGCCGGATCACGCCGATCTGGCCGTCCATCATGCCGGACGGGCCGACCAGGTGGACGCCCGCGTCCGCCTGCACCCGGGCCATCTCGGCGTAGCGCTCCAGGGTGGCGTCGTTGTCCACGCTGCCGTCGGCGGCCAGCACGCCGCAGTGGCCGTGGTCGGTGTACTCGTCCAGGCAGAGGTCGGACATGACCACCAGGGCGTCGCCGACCTCGGCGACCACGTCGCGGATCGCCTGCTGGAGGATGCCGTCCGGGTTGGTGCCCTCGCTGCCGGTGGCATCCTGCACGGCCGGCACGCCGAACAGCATCAGGCCGCCCAGGCCCGCCTCGGCCGCCTCCACCGCGGCCTTGCGCAGGGTGTCCCGGCTGTGCTGGACCACGCCCGGCATGGAGGTGACCGGGACGGGCCCGCTGACGCCCTCGCGGACGAACAGCGGCAGGATCAGCTCCGCCGGGTGCAGCCGGGTCTCGGCGACCAGGCGGCGCATCGCCGGACTCTGGCGCAGCCGGCGCGGGCGTACGTACGGGAATTCAGCGGACACGGCTTCTCTCTCCGAACGGTTGTGCAGTGCCGGGGGCGACGGATCGCCGCCCCCGGTCCCGAGGGTGTCAGCGGGCCTTGCGGCGCGAACCCGGACGGCGCTCGCTGGGCCGGTAGACCGGCTCGCCGGCGGCCGTGGCGGTGTCGCGGCGCTTGGCCCCGAAGTCTGCCAGCGCCTGGGCCAGCGCGGCCGCCGACGGCGCCGGGGCCATCACGTCGACCCGCAGGCCGTGCTCCTCGGCGGTCTTGGCGGTGGCCGGGCCGATGCAGGCGATGACCGTGACGTTGTGCGGCTTGCCCGCGATGCCGACCAGGTTCCGCACGGTCGAGGACGAGGTGAAGAGCACCGCGTCGAAGCCGCCGCCCTTGATCGCCTCACGGGTCTCGGCCGGCGGCGGCGAGGCGCGCACCGTCCGGTACGCCGTCACGTCGTCGACCTCCCAGCCCAGCTCGACCAGGCCGGCCACCAGGGTCTCGGTGGCGATGTCGGCGCGCGGCAGCAGCACCCGGTCGATCGGGTCGAACACCGGGTCGTACGGCGGCCAGTCCTCCAGCAGGCCGGCCGCGGACTGCTCGCCGGAGGGCACCAGGTCCGGCTTCACGCCGAAGTCCACCAGGGCCTGCGCGGTGGTCTCGCCGACCGCCGCGACCTTGATCCCGGCGAACGCGCGGGCGTCCAGGCCGTACTCCTCGAACTTCTCCCGGACCGCCCGGACCGCGTTCACCGAGGTGAAGGCGATCCACTCGTAGCGGCCGGTGACCAGGCCCTTGATGGCCCGCTCCATCTGCTGCGGGGTGCGCGGCGGCTCGACCGCGATGGTCGGCACCTCCTGCGGCACCGCGCCGTACGAGCGCAGCTGCTCGGACAGGCCGGTGGCCTGCTCCTTGGTGCGCGGCACGAGCACGTTCCAGCCGAACAGCGGCTTGGTCTCGAACCACGAGTGCGAGGACCGGTGGGCGACCTGCTCGCCCACCACGGCTATCACCGAGGTCGCCGGGTCCACCGGGGCGGAGACCGGCGAGGGCAGCACCCGGGCGGCCTTCAGGTCGGCGGCGATGCCGGACAGGGTGGAAGTGAAGGTCCGCTGGCGGGTGGTGGTGCCGGAGAGCGTGGCGCTCAGCGCCGACTCCGGCTTGCGGCCGTTGGCGACCAGGGCGCCCGCGGTGGCCGGCAGCTGGCCCAGGGTGGTCCGGACCACCAGGGTGGTCTCCGGCGCGCCCAGGTCCACCGGGCTGCCGGCCAGCAGCGCGGTGCCGTCCACGAAGCGCACGTCGGTGCCGGCCGCGCCGCGCAGCGGGACGCCCGCGTACGCCGGGACGCCGACCGACTGGGCGACGCCCGGGATCACCTCGAAGGGGATGCCGTCGCCGGCGCAGCTGAGCATCTCCTCGGCGGCGCAGCCGTCCAGGCCCGGGTCGCCGTCGACGGTGCGGACCACGTGCTTGCCGGCCCGCACGGCCTCGGCGACCAGCCGGGCCAGGTTGAAGTCCGCGCCCTCGGCGACCGGGGTGTGCACCTGCACACCGGCCGGGCAGTGGGTGCGCACGGCGACCGCGGTCAGCGGGTCGGCGACCAGGATGTCGGCCGAGGACAGCACCTCGACCGCGCGCAGGGTCAGCAGCCCCGGGTCCCCGGGGCCCGCGCCCAGGAAGGTGCACCGTCCGGTGGCGGACTGGCCGCCCGGGAACGGGGTTTCGGTGGCGGCGGTGGGGCTCATCGGGCTCGCTCCCCCATCAGGGTGGCCGCGCCCGCGTCGAGCAGCCGGGCGGCCAGCGCGCGGCCGAGGGCCGTCGCGTGCTGCTCGGCGGTCTCGTCGAGGACGATCGGACCGTTGGCGGACATCTTCAGCAGGGCGGCGCCGTCGGGGTCGCCGACCACGCCCTCCAGCCGCAGTTCGTTCGGTCGGACCCAGGTGGCCAGCGCGGCCACCGGAGCCGAGCAGCCGGCCTCCAGGGTGGCCAGCAGGGCCCGCTCGGCGACCACGGCGACCCTCGTGGGGGCGTGGTCCAGGGCGGCGAGCGCGGCGGTCAGGTCGGTGTCGGCGCTGGTGCACTCGATCGCGAGCGCGCCCTGGCCGGGGGCCGGGACCATCAGCTCCGGGTCGAGGTGCTGGGAGATCTCGGCGCTGCGGCCGAGCCGGTTGAGGCCGGCCGTGGCCAGCACCACCGCGTCCAGCTCGCCGCTGGTCACGTAGCCGATCCGGGTGTCCACGTTGCCGCGGATCGCGACGGTCTCCAGCGCGGCGCCGCGGGCGGTGGCCCAGGCGTTCAGCTGGGCCATCCGGCGCGGCGAGCCGGTGCCGATCCGGGCCGGGCGGCCGGCGCCGGCCAGCTTCTCCACCAGCTCGTCCAGGGTCAGGCCCTCGGCGGCGACCAGGGCGTCCCGGGCGTCCTCGCGCTCGGGGACGGCGGCCAGCGCCAGGCCCTCCGGCTCGGCGGTGGGCAGGTCCTTGAGCGAGTGCACGGCGAAGTCGATCCGGCCCTCCAGCAGCGCGTCCCGCAGGGCGGAGACGAACACGCCGGTGCCGCCGATCTGCGCCAGCGCCTCCCGGGAGGTGTCGCCGTAGGTGGTGATCTCGACCAGCTCGACGGGGCGCCCGGTGACCCGGGTGACCTCGCGGGCCACCATGCCCGACTGGGCCATGGCGAGCGCGCTGCGCCGGGTGCCGAGCCGCAGGGTCGCGGTGGCGGCCGGAGTCTGCTCCGTGATCGGTTGACCATTCATGAGGTGATCGTCCCGGTGGTACTCGTGGGATGGCTGACGGTTCATCTGGCGCCCCCGCCCGAGGGCTGGGGGCCGCCGACGGGTGTGCCCGACACGGCGTGCACGGCCGCCGGGTCGAGGTCGAACAGCTCGCGCAGCGCGTCCGCGTAGGAGGCGCCGCCGGGCTCGGCGGCCAGCTGCTTCACCCGGACGGTCGGGGCGTGCAGCAGCTTGTCGACGACGCGGCGGACGGTCTGGGTGATCTCCGCGCGGGAGCGCTCGTCCAGGTCGGGCAGCCGGGAGTCCAGCCGGCCCAGCTCGGCGGAGACCACGCCGGAGGCCATCGCCCGCAGCGCGACCACGGTCGGCGCGATCCGGGCGGCCCGCTGGGCGGCGCCGAAGGCGGCCACCTCGTCGGCGACGATCCGGCCGACCTGGTCCACGTCACCGGCGCCGGGGGTGGCGGCGTGCGCGTGGGAGAGGCTCTCCAGGTCCACCAGCAGGGCGCCGGGCAGCTCGTGCACGGCGTGGTCGACGTCGCGCGGCATGGCCAGGTCGAGCAGGGCGAGCGGCTGGTCGGCGGTGCGGGCGGCGACCGCGGCGGCCACGTCCCCGGCCTTGACCACCACACCGGCCGCGCCGGTGCAGGAGATCACCAGGTCGACGTCGGCCAGCGCCTCCGGCACCTTGGCCAGGTCCAGGGTGCGGGCCACGCCGGAGCCGAGGATCTCGACCAGGCGCTCGGCGCGGGCCGGCGTCCGGTTGGCGATCAGCACGTCGGTGACGCCGGAGCGGACCAGGGTGGCGGCGGCCAGCGAGCTCATCGAGCCCGCGCCGACCACCAGCGCCCGCTTGCCGGCGATCTCGCCCGCGCCCGCCGCGACCTGCTCCAGGCCGAAGGTCACCAGCGACTGGCCGGCCTTGTCGATGCCGGTCTCGCTGTGCGCCCGCTTGCCGACCCGCAGCGCCTGCTGGAACAGCTCGTTCAGGCCGCGCCCGGCGGTGTGCTCCTCCTGCGCGGTGGCCAGCGCGTCGCGCAGCTGGCCGAGGATCTGGCCCTCGCCGACCACCATCGAGTCCAGGCCGCAGGCCACCGAGAACAGGTGGTGGACGGCGCGGTCCTCGTAGTGGACGTAGAGGTGGGAGGTCAGCTCCTCCAGGTCCACCCCGCTGTGGTGGGCGAGCAGCAGCGACAGCTCGGCGACGCCGGCGTGGAACTTGTCCACGTCCGCGTACAGCTCGATCCGGTTGCAGGTGTTCAGCAGCGCGGCCTCGGCGACGGTCGCGGTGGCGGCCGCGTCGTGCAGCAGCCGGGTCGGCACCTCACCGGTCAGCGCGGCGCGCTCCAGCACGCCGACCGGCGCCGTGCGATGGCTCAGTCCAACGACGAGAAGACTCACGCCCGCCCCCAGGTCCCACGGTTGTCCGTACTCATGCGGCCGCCCCGCACCACTCGGCGGGTGCTCCGCACGAGCTGCGCCCTGCGACTGACTCGCTCGCTCATGCGGGCATCACCGCGGGGAGATCGCCCTCCCCGCCCTTGCCGGACTGGCCCTGCTCGGCCTGGTCCTTGGCCGCGGTCTCGGCGGTGCCGCGGCCCTTGCCGTTGCCCCCCGCCGCGCGGCGCAGCTTGGCGGCCGCCGCCCGGACCGGGCCCGGGGCGCGGTCCAGCACCGACTCGGTGCGGTCCGGCTCCTCGCCGGCCTTGCGCTGCTCGTGGAAGGCCAGGATCTGCAGCTCGATGGAGAGGTCGACCTTGCGCACGTCCACGCCGTCCGGGACGGTCAGCACGGTCGGGGCGAAGTTGAGGATGCTGGTGACGCCGGCCTCCACCAGCCGGTCGCAGACCTGCTGGGCGGCACCGGGCGGGGTGGTGATCACACCGATCGAGACGTGCTGGCTCTCGACGATCGACTCCAGCTCGTCCATGTGCCGCACCGGCAGGCCGGCCGCGCTGCCGCCGACCACGTTCGGGTCGGCGTCCAGCAGGGCGGCCACCCGGAAGCCGCGGGAGGCGAAGCCGCCGTAGTTGGCGAGGGCGTGGCCGAGGTTCCCGATGCCGACGATGACGACCGGCCAGTCCTGGGTCAGGCCCAGCTCGCGGGAGATCTGGTAGACGAGGTACTCGACGTCGTAGCCGACGCCGCGGGTGCCGTAGGAGCCCAGGTAGGAGAAGTCCTTGCGCAGCTTCGCCGAGTTCACGCCGGCGGCGGCGGCCAGCTCCTCGGAGGAGACCGTCGGCACCGAACGCTCGGAGAGCGCGGTGAGCGCGCGCAGGTAGAGGGGGAGGCGGGCGACGGTCGCCTCCGGGATGCCCCGGGCACGCGAGGGTCGGCGCGCGGCGCCCTGGTCGGGCGTCTGCGAACTGCTCTGTGGTGATCGGCCGATTGCCACGGTGCTCCTGTGGGTGAAGCTGGGCTTTGGCAGCCAGGCTATGCGTTTGTGAACGTGTGCACAAAGATGGTGTCCGTTTTGTCCCCACACAGTGATGCGCATCACGCCGTCGAACCCATAGCACCGCGCTCGGTCAGGAGGACGGCCGGGGCGGGCACCCCGGGCAGCCACGGGCCGTACGGCGCCTCCCGGCGCACCAGCGGGACGGGCGTGCCGGACGAACGGGAGCGGGCCCGGCCCAGCCGCGGCCAGGGCACCCGGGCCGCCTCGCGCAGCGGGCCCGCCCAGTCGTCCGGCGGGCAGGACGGGACGCCGACGCAGTGCCGCAGCAGCTCGGCGGTCACCCGGGCGTCGCCCAGCGCGGTGTGCGCCGGGTACCAGCCCAGGCCCGCCGCCTCCACGCAGGCCGCCAGGCCGTGGCCGCGGGCCTGCGGCAGGTGGGCGCGGGCCAGCCGCATCGTGCACAGCAGCGGCACGGGCGGCAGCGCGACCCCGATCCGGGCGAACTCGCGATCCAGGAATCCGTGGTCGCAGCTGACGTGGTGACCCACCAGCACCCGGCCGGCCAGCAGCTCCAGCAGCCGCGGGGCGATCTCCCGGAAGCGCGGGGCGCCCTCGACGTCCGCCTGGTGTATCCGGTGCACATGGGTCGGACCGACCGGGCCCAGCGGGTCGAGCAGGGTGGCGAACTCCGCCTCCGGTCGCAGCCGCTCGTCCAGCAGGACCACCGCGATCTCGACCACCCGGTGCCGCCACGGGCTGCGGCCGGTCGCCTCCACGTCCACCACGGCGAAGCCCCGGGCGCCCGGCGGGGCTTCGGGCGTCCCAGGGGTCGGGCCGGGAAGCATGGCGGCACTCCTCGTGTGCTCAGCCCCCCCTGGGCGCAAACGCGTTCGATCGTAAGCCGACCAACCGGCCCCGGCTCAAGCCGGACCGGGGTGTCCTTGACAACGATTCGGCGAACCGCCCCCGCCGAGCGGCGGGGGCGGCGACGGTGGCGCGCGGGAGCGGTCAGCCGCCGAGGGCGGCGCGCAGGCGGCGTTCGTCGACCCGCCAGAAGTCGTGCTGGCGGCCGTCGATCAGGGTCACCGGGATCTGCTCCCAGTAGCGCCGGTACAACTCCTCGTCCTGGGTGATGTCCTTCTCCTCGAAGGTCGCGCCCAGCTCGCCCGCCACCCGGACGATCACCTCCCGGGCGTCGTCGCACAGGTGGCAGCCGGGCTTGCCGACCAGGGTCACGGTGCGGTCGGCCGGCGCGGGCTTCGGGCTCTTGTCACGTCGCAGCAGTGGGCTCACCCGGCCATTGTCCGCCCGCCCGGCGGCCGCCCCACCGGCGCCCGGGACCGCCCGGTGTTCACCGCGCGGGCACGGCGCCGTCACGGCCGCCGCGCGCCCGGCTGGCTATGCTCGATGACATGGCCGTGCTCCGAAGGCTCACCCAGGCGAAGCGTTCCACCACCGAGCGGAGCGCCCTGGCGGGCGAGGCTGCCGCCGAGGCGGCGGCAGCTGCGCTACAGGCCGAGCCGGAGCCGGCCACCGCCCCCGCGGAGAGCACCGCGCCCACCGAGAGCACCGCTCCGACCGAGAGCTCCACCGAGAGCGCCGCGCCCGCCGCGGGCAGGCCCGGCAAGGCGCCCAAGGCCCCGGCCGAGAACCACACCCCCGAGCCGGGCGACCCGCGCGCCGCCGCGTTCTTCGACTGCGACAACACCATCCTGCGCGGGGCCGCGATCTTCTACCTCGGGGTCGGCCTCTACCGGCGCGGCTTCCTCACCCGCCGCGACATCGCCCGGTTCGCCTGGCAGCAGGCCTGGTTCCGGCTGAACGGCGCCGAGGACCCGGAGCACATCTCGGACGCCCAGCACACCGCGCTCGGCCTGGTCGCCGGGAAGCGCACCGCCGACCTGGAGGCGATCTGCGAGGAGGTCTTCGAGCAGGTCGTGGCCGACAAGATCTGGCCCGGCACCCGCGCCCTGGTCCAGATGCACCTGGACGCCGGCCAGCGGGTCTGGCTGGTCACCGCCGCCCCGCTGGAGGTGGCCCGGGTGATCGCCCGCCGGCTCGGCATGACCGGCGCCCTGGGCACCGTCGCCGAGGCCGACGGCGGCCTGTACACCGGCCGGCTGGTCGGCGAGCTGCTGCACGGCCCGGCCAAGGCGGCCGCGGTGCACGCGCTGGCCCGGCACGAGCGGCTGGACCTCGACCGCTGCGCCGCGTACAGCGACTCGGCCAACGACATCCCGATGCTCTCGCTGGTCGGCCACCCGTACGTGGTGAACCCGGACGGCGCGCTGCGCCGCCACGCCCGGGCCCAGGGCTGGCGGGTGCGGGACTTCCGGACCGGCCGGAAGGCGGCCCGGGTGGGGCTGCCGGCGGCGGCCGCGCTCGGGGTGCTCGCGGGTGCGGCGGCCGCCGGGGTGGCCCTGAACCGCCGCCGCCGCTGCGCCTGACGGGCTCCCGCCACCCCCGGTCGCGCCCCCGCCGCCGGGCCTGTCCGCGCCCTCCCCACGGCCTTCCCGCGCGGGTGGCCGGCCGTCAACCAGGCCTCTGACCTGGCCCCTCGTACGGGCGAACTCCCGTTTCCGGTACGGCTTTCCGGCCCAATGAGCGAACCTGTCAGCCGGTGACCGGTTCTGATCGTTCGCCAGACCGGGAAAGTCGGGGGTTGCCAGGCCTCAAGACTGGGAAACCACCGGCCGGACCCCCGAATTGGTCACCCTGGGCGCCCGAACGGTCACGTTGAGCCGGATGAACGATGGCAGGTCCGGTCAGAGTCAGCCGAATATGCGCGATAAATGGATCCCAAACGACCACTTCGACCACACGGTGTAGCTGTCATTGCACAAAGCGTTATTCTCTCCTGGATGCACGTCACCCACGCGCCCCGCTCGAACGGGCGGCGCGGGAGTGCTCTCCGCGCAGGCGGAGGTGATCCGTCCACAGTTCTGCCTCTGGGAGTCCCGTGTACCCACCCGTCCGGAACGACGCGCCTGCACCCTCCCGCCCGTCGTCCGCGCCCCTGCGCCCCCGCACCGGCCTCCGCGGCCGCCCCGTCGCCGACCGGCAGATCTCCACCGGCCTGGACCTGCTGCGCAACCTGCTCCGCAGCCAGCTCGCCGCCTCGCCCCAACTCGTGCCCGCCGGCGCCCCGTTCGGCCACCCGCACGGCTCCGGCCTGGCACTGCGCACCACCGCCGCCGGCTCCACCGGCACCGGCTCGCGCGGCCGCACCGGCAGCACCGGCGTCGGCCGCGGCCGCGCCCGGACCGCGCCGAGCCCCGGCTACGAGACCGAGCACAACCCGATCATGGAGCTGGTCGAGCGGGCCCAGGCCGGCGAGAGCGAGGCCTTCGGCCGGCTCTACGACCACTACGCGGACACCGTCTACCGCTACATCTACTACCGGGTCGGCAGCCGGGCCACCGCCGAGGACCTCACCAGCGAGACGTTCCTGCGCGCGCTGCGCCGGATCGGCACCTTCACCTGGCAGGGCCGGGACTTCGGCGCCTGGCTGGTGACCATCGCCCGCAACCTGGTCGCCGACCACTTCAAGTCCAGCCGCTTCCGGCTGGAGGTGACCACCGGCGAGATGCTCGATTCCAACGAGTGCGAGCGCAGCCCGGAGGAGTCGGTGCTGGAGTCGCTCTCCAACGCCGCCCTGCTGGACGCGGTGCACCGGCTCAACCCGCAGCAGCAGGAGTGCGTGACGCTCCGCTTCCTCCAGGGGCTCTCGGTGGCCGAGACCGCGCGGATCATGGGCAAGAACGAGGGTGCCATCAAGACCCTCCAGTACCGCGCCGTCCGCACCCTGGCCCGGCTGCTGCCGCCGGACGCCCGGTGAGGCCGCGGTGACCGGGGGAGGCATAGCCGGCGGGCGGCCCGACGGGCCGTCACCATCCGTACCCGACCGACACGTCCGGGTGAACGGTCGATCCGATGATCAGCCGCGCGTAACCCACCGCCCGCACCACTCGTTGGCCAGCGTGCAAGTCCCCACCAGGCGTACGGTCAAGCCGAATTGCGACCTGTCACCCGATGGAGTGGCTTTGGCCCGCCGAGGCAACCGTCCGGCAGGCCGGGGTGTCGACAACGACGAAGGGAGGTGTGGCCCGTGACGGCAAACGTGCTGGAGCACCGACGGGCGAAGGCCTTCGCCGAGGCGCTGGAGGCCCACCGGGCGGAGCAGCGCGGCGCAGCGGACGCCGAATCGGCCAACACCGCTGCCACCGGCGCCGGTTCGGTCGCGATGGCCCAACTGGTCGGCCTGACCGACGCACTGGGCGCGATGCCCGGACCAGCGCTGGACCCGGAGGTACGGACCGTCCAACGCGCGCAGCTGATGGCCGCGTTCGAGCAGGCCTTCGCCGGCGGACCGGGCGCCACAGTGCCCCGCCAACGCCGGCACCGGGCCATCCGGACGGCGCCGCGCGGCCGCTGGAGCCGCCGGTTCGCGATCGGCGGACTGGTCGCCGGACTGGCCGTCGGCAGCCTCGCCGGCGCCGCCGCCGCCAGCTCCAACGCCCTCCCCGGGGACACGCTGTACGGCATGAAGCGCGGCCTCGAAGGGCTCAGGCTCGACCTGGCGGACACCGACTCCGAGCGCGGCGAACTGCTGCTCGACAACGCCGCCACCAGGCTCGGCGAGGCCAAGACCCTGGTCGGCCACCCCGGCCCGGCCACCGGGCTCAGCCCGGGCACCGTCGAACGGGTCCGCCGCGCGCTGGACGACATGCACGCCGACGCCATCAAGGGCCGCGAGCTGCTCCGCTCGGTCTACCGCAGCAACGGCTCGCTCGGCCCGATGCGCGCCCTGGCCGGCTTCGCCCAGGGCGAGGACGGCCGCTGGACCGAACTGGCGGGCCAGCTGCCCGTCCAGCTCACCCAGCAGGCCCACCTGGTCGACCAGCTCTTCGACGACATAAGCGAGGACGTCGCGCCCCTGCGCCTGGCCCAGCCCACCGCCAAGAGCGGTGGCCCGGCCGGCACCGGAGCGGGCGGCGACACGGCCGGCCCGGCCACCGGCGGCGCCCCCGCCGACACCCCGGCGAACGGCTCCGGCACCGCGCCCGGCGAACGCCCGGCCCAGGGTGGCGGCACCGGCGCGAGCAGCGGCGGCAACAACCGCCCCGGCGGCACCGAGCGGGCCCCCGCCAGTACCGGCTCCAGCACGCCCGGCGGCATCGGCGCCAAGGGCGGCGGCCTGCCCAGCACCCTGCCCAGCAGCGCGCCGGACGCCGTCAACGGGCTCGTCGGGGACCTCACCAGCGGGCTCACCGGCGGCAAGACCTCGCCGAGCGCCGTCCCGGCCCCGCCGCAGGCACCGCAGCAGCCCTCCGGCACACCCAGCGCCCCGGCCGCCGGCCAGCCGCAGGGCGTCGAGGTGCCCCCGCTGATCCCGGGCCTGCTGCCCGGGCTGCGGCTCCTCGGCGGCTGACCGGCGGCCGACCGGACGACGCAGGGCCCCGGCGATCCCTGGAGTTCCAGGATCGCCGGGGCCCTCGGCCGTCCCTCGCGGGTCTCCCGTGCCCCGGGGGCCACGGGAGACCCAGGGGTCGCGGGAAACCTAGAAGAACACCGACCGGCGCTGCACCAGCAGCTTGTAGAGCGTGTGCTGGATCGTCTCGCGCACCTCGTCGGCCAGGTCGAAGACCAGCATCGGGTCGTCCGCCGCCTCCGCCGGGTACCCGTCGGTGGCGATCGGCTCCCCGAACCGGATGGTCCACTTGGTCGGCAGCGGCAGCACGCCCAGCGGCCCCAGCCACGGGAAGGTCGGCGTGATCGGCACGTACGGCAGGCCCAGCAGCCGGGCCAGTGTCTTCACGTTGCCGATCATCGGGTAGGTCTCCTCGGCGCCGACGATCGAGCACGGCACGATCGGCACCTTCGCGCGCAGCGCCGAGGAGACGAAGCCGCCGCGCCCGAAGCGCTGGAGCTTGTACCGCTCGGCGAACGGCTTGCCGATGCCCTTGAAGCCCTCCGGCCAGACCCCGACCACCTCGCCGCGCTCCAGCAGCGCCTGGGCGTCCTCGTTGCAGGCCAGCGTGTGGCCGGCCTTGCGGGCCAGCTCGTTGACGCCCGGCAGCACGAACACCAGGTCGGCGGCGAGCATCCGCAGGTGCCGGTGGTGCGGGTGGTGGTCGTGGATGGCGACCTGGGTCATCAGGGCGTCCAGCGGGATCGTCCCGGAGTGGTTGGCGACGATCAGCGCGCCGCCCTCGGCCGGGATGTTCTCGACGCCCTGGACCTCGATCCGGAAGTACTTCTCGGACAACGGGCGCAGCAGGGCGAGCAGCACCTCCTCGGTGAGCTCCCGGTCGAAGCCGAACTCGTCCACCTCGTAGTCGCCGGTGATCCGGCGGCGCAGGAAGGCCAGCCCGTCCGCGGCCCGGCCCTCCCAGCCCTTGCCGAACAGCCGGGTGGCCGCCGAACCGAGCTGCCCGGACAGCGCCCCGCCGACGGCGTCGGCGAGCCGGTCGGCTGGCCGGTCGGCGGGCCCGGGGTCGTCGGGCGAGGTCCAGCTGGGGGCGGACTCGATCGGGATGACCCTGGCCTCGCCCGGCGCGTTCTCGGCTGCGGCACTCATCGCGGGTTCAGCTCCTGGGTCGGCGGGGGCGGTCGGTACGGACGGTGGGGACGCCGGCGGCCGGGGCCCGCACCGGGCCGAGCAGGGCGGCCAGCCGGTCGGTGACGGCGGCCAGCCGCTCGGGCGGCAGCAGGCCGGACCCCTGCGCGGCGGCGAAGTCGGCGAAGGCCTCCGGGGTGGTGAACGCCGGGCGGTAGCCGAGCGTCTCGCGCAGTCGCGTGGTGTCCACCACCCGGCCGTGGGTGAGCAGCCGCAGCTGCTCCGGCGAGACGTCCAGCAGCCGGGTCTGCCGGGCCAGCCCGGCCATCCAGCTGACCGCGGGCAGCAGCAGCGGCACGGTCGGCCGGCCGAGCCGGCGGGCGCACTGGGAGAGCAGCAGGACGCCCTCCCCGGCCACGTTGAAGGTCCCGGTGTTGACGGTGCCCGGTTCGGCCTCGGCGGCGGCCCGGCAGAGCACCGCGACGGCGTCGTCCTCGTGCACGAACTGCAGCCGGGGGTCGTAGCCGAGGACGGTCGGCAGCACGGGCAGCGCGAAGTACTCGCTGAGCGGGGTGTCCGCGGCGGGGCCGACGATGTTGGCGAAGCGCAGGACCGTCACCGCGACGTCCGGGCGGCGCCGGGCGAAGCCGCGGACGTAGCCCTCGACCTCCGCCGCGTCCTTGGCGAAGCCGCCGCCGGGCGGGTTCTTCGGCTGGATGCGCTCGGTGAACACCGCCGGGTCGCGGGGCGCGGAGCCGTAGACGCCGGTGGTCGACTTCACCACCAACCGGCGCACCCCGGGCGCCTTCTGGCAGGCGCCGAGCAGCTGCATGGTGCCGATGACGTTGGACTCCTTCACCGCGGAGCGGTTGGTGGAGCCCAGGCCGGTGGCGCTGACGCTGAGGTGGACCACGGTGTCGACCCGGTGCTCGGCGATCACCCGGGAGACCGCCGGGCGGCGCAGGTCGAGCTGGTGGAAGCGGTACTCGGCGGCCGGTCCGTCCGGCTCCTCGACCGGCAGCCGGGGCGGCTGCACGTCCACGCCGACCACCAGGTCCACGCCCGGACGGCGGCGGACCTCGGCGGCGAAGCGGGCACCGAGATGGCGTGCCACGCCGGTGACGAGCACGACCACGCCCACGGTGTGCACCCCATTCCCTCGGCCCGAGCGGCCTGCGTGCACCGTACCGCGCCGCCCTGCCGGGCCGTGAAACGACACCGCCCGCCCAGGCCGAGGCCTGGACGGGCGGTGGAACGCCTGAACCCCGCCAAGGCGGGGCGCACTACTTCTTCCTGCGCCGTTGTACGCGAGTCCGCGACTAATCCCCGCCTGGGCGGGGCCGAAGCGCAGGCTCAGGCGTTACTTCTTGTTGCGACGCTGGACCCTGGTCCTCTTCAGAAGCTTGCGGTGCTTCTTCTTGGCCATACGCTTGCGACGCTTCTTGATGACAGAGCCCACGGAACAACCCTCGCTCACTGAGACTCGCGCCCGTGAGAGACGGAGTCCATACGACTGACGGACGGCCTAGCCTACCGTCCACGGGCCCTGGGCCGTAATCGTGCTCCCGGTGACCGGGAAACTCGCGGGGAATCCCCGGCGAACGGGGGTGGGATCCGCAGCTGCGGCCCCACCCCCGCCCACCCGGAACTACGCGCTCTCAAGCCTCACGTAGGACTCCTTGAGGTACTCGTGCACCGCCTGCTGGGGCACCCGGAAGGACCGCCCGACCCTGATGGCCGGCAGCTCTCCGCTGTGCACCAACCGGTACACCGTCATCTTCGACACCCGCATGACCGAGGCAACCTCCGCCACGGTCAGGAAGACGACTTCCTGCAAGGGGCGTTCGCCGGAACTCATGACCATCACCCGACCCTTCACCCGTGTGCAAGGCACCGGCTTCCCCTCCGGTGACTCCACCGGCACACGTGTATCCCCAGAGTAGTTATGGGTGGTACCAGTGGGAAGAGGGGAGGTGCGGTCCTCGTACGGTGAGAGATAGGACTGTTGCAGTACGTAGTCACTCGGCGGAACGCGGGAGCGGGCATACGCACGGCCCACCCGCACCTGGGCCGGGAGGCCGGTCTCAGGCCAGGAGGCCGAGGTGGGGGAACACCGCGCGGCGGCTGGCGAGGATGGCCTGATCGAGTCGGTCGGCCGGATCGTAACCCGCGTCGAAGTCGCGCCAGACCGGTCGGGCGCCGTCGGTCATCCGCAGCGGGGCGGGCCGGCGGGTGCGGCGGTAGACCTCGGCGCGCCAGGACTCGGGGGTCTCGGTGGCCGGGTCGACGGGCCGTCCGGCAGCGGTGGCGACCAGGTGGGTCCAGGTCCGCGGGACGACGTCCACGACGGCGTAGCCGCCCCCGCCGGTGGCGATCCAGCGGCCGCCGGTGAGCTGGTGGGCGAGGTCGTGCAGTTCCTCGGCGATCATCCGCTGGGCGTCCAGCGTGACGGCGAGGTGGGCGAGCGGGTCCTCCAGGTGGGTGTCGGCACCGTGCTGGGTGACCAGGACCTGCGGGCGGAAGGCGGTGAGCAGTTCGGGCACCACGGCGTGGAAGGCGCGCAGCCAGCCGGCGTCGCCGGTGCCGGCCGGCAGCGGCAGGTTGGCGGCGGAGCCGGGGGCGTCCGGGCCGCCGGTCTCGGTGGGCCAGCCGGTCTGCGGGAAGAGCGTGGCGGGGTGCTCGTGGAGCGAGATCGTGAGCACCCTGGGGTCGTTCCAGAAGACCTGCTGGACGCCGTCCCCGTGGTGGACGTCCACGTCGACGTAGGCGACCCGCTCGGCGCCGAGTTCGAGCAGCCGGGCGACGGCCAGCGCCGGGTCGTTGTAGACGCAGAAGCCCGAGGCCTTGGCGGGCATCGCGTGGTGCAGTCCGCCGGCGAAGTTCACCGCGTGCGGGGTCTCCCCGTGCCAGACCGCCTCGGCGGCGGCCACGGACTGACCGGCGATCAGCGCGGAGGCCGAATGGATTGCGGGGAAAGCCCAGTTGTCGTCGGTGCCGAGCCCGTGCCGGGGATCCGACTCGTCGGGGTGGGCGGCGGCGTATTTGACCGCCTCGACGTACTCCCGGGTGTGCACCAGCCGCAGGGTGGACTCGCCGGCGGGCGGTGCGGCCCGCACCGTCACCCCGGGCCCGGCGTCCAGTCCGAGGGCCTCGACCAGGCGCATGGTGAGCGCCAGCCGGGTCGGGTCCATCGGGTGGCCGGGGCCGAAGTCGTAGGCGGTGACGGCCTCGTCCCAGAAGAGGTGCAGGCCGCAGGGGGTGTCACGCTCGGCGTCGGGCATGGCCTCCACCGTAGCGGGTGGGGGTGGCCGGGCCTTGTCCAGGGCGCGCCGGGGGCGGGGCTCAGGGCCCCTGCGGAGGCCCTACAGACAAAACCTTCACGACTTCATATCCTCTCCGCCATGAAGCCATTCAGCGCGCAACGCCTTGGGGTAATTCTCGCTGCATTACTGGGACTTGGCCTGCTCTTTGCCGCCCAGCCGGCCTCCGCCGCGGTTAGCGGCAGCTCGTTCGCCGTCGACAAGAAGACGGCGGCACCGGGCGACCAGCTGACCCTGACGCTCTCGCTCACCAACACCGAGACCACCGACATCTACTTCGCCTACGAGTACATCCAGCCGATCTGGCCGGCCAACCAGCAGGCCGGCGCGTTCACGGTCACCGGGTGCTCCGGTGACTCCACCGACTGCGCCTTCGGCGGGAACAACGCGAACTTCCACTTCCGGGCGCCGATCGCCCCGGGCGAGACCCGCACCGTCGCGGTCACCGTCCAGATCACCTCGGCCCCGACCTGGACCGGGCCGTACACCCTGAACTGGGCACCGTACGTCTACTACGAGTACTACCAGTCGGGCGGTGGCATCAAGGACCAGCTGTGGGCCAACGGCCTGCCCGAGCTGGCCACCGTGATCGGCTGACCTCCCTTCCCGCCCCAGCTCGCCCCCGTCACACCCTGGCGGGGGCGAGCGCCGGCGCCGGGGCGAAGCGCTCGGCCAGCGGCAGGACGGCGAGCACCAGCAGCATCGGGGCGAGCAGCGCCCAGCGGTACGAACTCGCGTCGGCGATCGTCCCGACCAGCGGCGAACCGATCAGGAAACCCACGTAGTTGAAGAGGTTCAGCCGGGCCACCGCGGCGTCCGAGTCGGCCGGGAACAGCCGGCCCCCGGCCGCGAACACCTGCGGGATGATCGCGCAGATGCCGAAGCCGAGCACGGTGAAACCGGCGATCCCCACCCAGGCGGTGGGCGCGGCGGCGGCCAGCGCGAAGCCGAGCGCGGCCAGCCCGGCACCGGCCCGGACCACCGGGACGGCGCCCCAGCGCTGCACGGCGCGGTCGCCCAGCGCGCGGCCCAGCAGCATCGCGACCATGTAGCCGAGGTAGGACAGCTTGGCGACGTCCGCGGCGCTGCCCAGGCCGTCGGTGAGGTACTTGACGCTGTAGTTGGAGACCGAGGCGTCGGCGATGTACGCGAACGCCATCGCCAGGCACAGCGGCAGCAGCGGCCGCCAGGGGATGGACCGCGCGGCGGCCTCGGCGGCCTCCCGTACGGCGTCCCCGAGTTCGGCCGGTCCGGCGAATCGGGTGCCGGTCAGCAGGGCCAGCGGGACGATCACCGCCGCGGCCGTGCCGAACAGCACTGGCAGGCCGAGGTCGTAGTGCGAGCCGAGGCCGGCGAGGGCCGCCCCGAGGATGCCGCCGAGGCTGAACGCGGCGTGGAAGCCGATCATGATCGAGCGGCCGTAGCGGTGCTGCAGGCCCACCCCCAGCATGTTCATACTCGCGTCGAGCGCGCCCACCAGCAGGCCGAACACCCCGAGCGCGACGGCGAGTTGCCAGAGCGTGTCGCCGAGGCCGGCGCCCGCGAGGCTGAGGCAGACCAGCGGCTGGACGACCCGCAGCACGGCCCGCGCGCCGGTGCGCTTCACCAGCTGCTCGGAGGTGATCGAGCCGACCCCGGCGAGGATCGGCACCGCGGCCAGGAACAGCGGCAGCAGCGCGTCGCTCAGCCCGTACCGGTGCTGGATCTCCGGGATGCAGGTGACCAGCAGCGCGAAGGTGGTGCCCTGGAGCAGGAAGCTGACGGCGAGCGCGGCCCGCCCGGCGCGCAGGCCGGGCGGGATCGCGGGTGACGCGGCACTCATGACGGACCTCGCTACTGGCCGGTACGACGATGTTGGCGAGAGCGTAGGCGGTGGACCGCGATTGCGGGAGGGGTCGCGCAGGGACTTTCCGCCGTCGGACGGAAGGCCGGGCGTAGAGCCGGGCGGAACGGGTCGGAACAGGACGGGTCAGAGCGGGGCGGGTCAGAGCGGGGCGGGTCAGAGCGGAACGGGTCGGAGCGGGGCGGGTCAGAGCAGGGCGGGTCAGAGCAGGGCGGGTCAGAGCAGGGCGGTGACCTCGGAGAGGTCGGCGATCAGCCCGGTGGCCCCGGCGGCGGTCAGCTTCGCCGGGTCGGTGAGCGCGGTGTAGCCGTACACGTCCATGCCCGCGGCCCGGGCCGCCAGCACGCCGTTGGGGCTGTCCTCGACGACCAGGCAGCGGGCCGGGTCGACGCCGAGGGTACGGGCGGCGTGCAGGAAGAGGTCCGGCGCGGGCTTGCCCACGCCGACGTCCTGGGCGCTGAAGATCCGCTCCTCGGCGACGTACCCGCGCAGGCCGGTGACGTCCAGCGCGGTGCGGATCCACACGTGGTGCGCCGAGGAGGCCAGGCAGTAGGGGACGGAGCGCTGCCGCAGTTCCTTCAGCAGCTGCTCCGCACCCCGGACGGCCGTCAGCTCGGTGCCGAACGCGTCGAAGACCCGGCCGTGGAACAGCTCGTCGAAGCCCTCCGGCAACGTCGCGCCGTCGTGCCGCTCGGCGATCACGTCGTGGATGCGGTGGGCGGCGCAGCCCATGAAGTCCCGGTAGGAGTCCTCGACCGTGGTCGGGTAGCCGAGTTCGGTCAGGTACGCGGCCAGCACCCGGTTGGAGAGCGGCTCGCTGTCCACCAGGACACCGTCGTTGTCGAAGATCACCAGGTCGTAGGCCATGCCGTCGAGCCTACCCAGTCGGCTACTTGCCCCCGGAGGCGAGCTCCCGGGAGCGGTCCCGGGCCGCCTCCAGGGCGCCCAGCAGCGCGGCCCGCACCCCGTGGTTCTCCAGCTCGCGGATGGCCGCGATCGTGGTGCCGGCCGGGGAGGTGACGGCCTCGCGCAGCTTCACCGGGTGCTCGCCGGAGTCGCGCAGCATCACCGAGGCGCCGATCGCGGACTGCACGATCAGGTCGTGCGCCACCTGCCGGGGCAGGCCGAGCAGGATGCCGGCGTCGGTCATCGCCTCGACCAGGAAGTAGAAGTAGGCCGGGCCGGAGCCGGAGAGCGCGGTGGCCGCGTCCTGCTGGGCCTCGGGCAGCCGCAGCGCCTTGCCGACCGAGCTGAAGATCTCCTCGGCCCGCTCCAGGTGCTCCTCGGTGGCGTGCGAGCCGCCGGAGATGACGCTCATCCCCTCGTCCACCAGGACCGGCGTGTTGGGCATCACCCGGACCACCGGGGTGCCGGCCGCCAGCCGCTCCTCGAACCAGGCGGTGGGGATGCCGGCCGCGGCCGAGATCACCAGCCGGTCCGCGCCGACGTGCGGGGCCAGCTCCTCCAGCAGGGTGCCCATGTCCTGCGGCTTGACGGCGAGGATCAGGGTGTCGGCGAGCTTGGCGGCCTCGGCGTTGGAGGCGGCCACCACGCCGTAGCGGGCGGCGAGTTCGGCGGCGCGCTCGGGGCGGCGGGCGGTCACCAGGACGTCCGCCGGGTCCTTGCCGGCCCGCAGCAGGCCGGAGAGCAGGGCCTCGCCGATCTTGCCCGTGCCCAGGAAGGCGATCTTCTGTCCGTGTGCTGCGCTGGCGCCCATGGCCGCTCCTTACCTCGGTACTGCGGCCATCCTCGCACCGCGCGGGGGCACCCGCCGGGACCGTCCAGCCCGTGGTCGACGACGAGTTGCCCGACCTCGTCCCTAGGGAGAATCTCGGGGGTTTCCCCTATGGCCTCCGGCGCCGCGCGGGAGCACCGTGGAGTCATGGCACACGACGAAATGTCCCGACGTGAGAACCGGCAACTCGCCGTCGCCTCGGCGACCGTGGGACCGTGGCGGACGGCCGCGGGGGTCGGTGCGGTGGTGGGTGCGACCGCCCTGGGGATCGACGCGATCTCCGGGCACTGGTCACTGGGCATGCTGGCCGGGCCGGCCGGCTGGGCCCTGTTCTTCTTCTTCCTGGTCGGCACCGTCGGCGGGCAGCTGCGCCGCGACACCTCCGAACGGCGGCTGCGCCGCTGGGCGAACGACCACCCGTGGCAGTCGGCCCTCCCGGCGGCCGGCGGACTGCTGGTGCTGGACATGCTGGCGCAGCTGCTGCTCGGGGACGCGGGCCTGTTCGGCGCGTTCTTCCTGGCGCTGCTGCCGGCCGGCATCCTGCTGGCCGTCGCCGGGATCGTGGGGTCGGTGAAGCAGGCCCGCACCAAGGACTGACGCCCTCGCAGGGCGGCCCGGACTCGCCCATACCTGGCCGGAACGGCACAGGCCGGGACGGATCGCCGCGCCCGCGCACGAGTTCACCACAAGGTGTGCCCCCGATCGACGAATCGTCACACCCCGTCGGCATACTGGCGCGATGCCGATAGCCGAAGATCCACAACCGCGCCCCGCCGAGGGCCGTGAGCCGGGCGGGTCCGACCCGTCCGGAGCGGGTGAGAAGGACCCGTTCGCCGACCTCGTCCTGGACGAGGAGTTCGTCAAGGGGGCCGCCGTCACCGAGCAGTCCGGGCGCACCCGGATGCTGGCCGCCCGATGGAAGCACACCCCGCCGGTCGACCCGGGCGGCCGCCGCTCGGTCAACGACGGCCCGGCCAAGGCCGGCCGCCGGTTCGGCCGCACGCCGAAGCCCCCGGTGACCGACCCCTGGGGCAACCCGCGCCCGCGCCGCCGCCGGCTGGACTGGCGCGCGCCGCTGTACGTCGTGCTGACCATCGCGGTGCTGCTCGCGGCCCTGAACCTCGACGGGCTGCGCAGCTGGTACTCCGACCACTACGGCGGGGGCTCCTCGAACGCCCATACCCCCGTGCCCACCGTCGCCCCGGAGACGGCCCAGCCGACCGCCGCGCCGCCGAAGGTCGACGAGCAGCAGCCGACCGTGGACCACCCGTGGGCCGGTTCCGTCGCCGAGGGCTGGCCGAGCGGCGCGGAGGCCTTCGTCCTGCCCGACGCCCGGGCCACCGGCGTGTTCTCCGCCGAACAGGTCGGTGCCCAGCTGCAGTTGGTCAAGGACTACCTGACCGCCGCCAACCTGGACCCGCAGGTGATCGCGGGCGGCCGGCCGGAAGCCGCCCTGGCGCTGCTGGACCGGGAGGACCGGGACCGCGCGATCAACGCGCTGGCCAACCCCGCCAAGGACACCGACCCGACCACCTGGTTCAGCCGCTTCGACCAGCGCGAGGCCGTCCAGGTGGGCGACACGGTCAAGGTGCAGGGCCGGATCACCTTCGAGGGCGACGGGGACAAGGGCCTCCTCGTCCACGCCGACTTCAGCTACGTGTACGCGATGCGCCCCGGCCCGGACGCCGCCAAGCGCGCCGCGTCACCCCAGCCGCCGACGGGCGGGCAGCCGCCGACGAAGCCGGCCGCGCCGAAGGACGGCACGGCCAAGCCGGTGGGTCTGCTGGTGCCGGTGGGTCTGCTGGTGCCGACGGCCGACGTGGCCGGGGACACCTGGACCACGCGCACGATCGTGCGCCGGGTCGAGAACTTCCGCTTCTACGACCCGGCCCGCTACCGGGTCAACCCGAAGAAGCTCGTGTTCGGCGAGGGCGGCGGGTCGGAGTCCGCCAACTCGTCCTGCGACGTCTACGACGGCTACTACCACCCGGAGTTCGACCAGTTCGCGGCGCAGTCGCCGGACGCCCCGGGCAGCCGTCCGACCGGCCCCACGACCGACCCGTACGACCGCCGCAAGGACCTGTCGACCCGCGACGAGTGCGGCGCGGCCAGCCGCCTCTGAGGCTCAGCCCTTGCGCTTGCCCCGGCCCGGCGCCTTGGTGCCGGGCCGGCCGCTGCGGCCCGCCTGGCGCTTCTCGTACTGGGCGACGGCCCGCTCGTACGAGGAGCGCCTGACCGCCTCGCCGGGGGCCTCGACCAGGCTGCGGGCGAAGTAGGCGGCCAGGCTGCCGGCGCCGCCGATGAGCCAGACCGCGCCGAGCGACTTGTCCTCGGCCATCCAGCCGCTCAGCTGGTCCTTGCCCTCGGTGAGGACCTTCCAGGTGCGCATGACGCACATCATCGAGCAGACCGCGATCGCGGCCGTCAGCAGCCCGTTCAGGAAGCCGCCGCCGTCGGAGAGGGCGACGCCCTCGACGCCGAAGCGCAGCAGCAGGACGGCGGCGGCGGTCGTGACCAGCGCGCCGGCCGACACGGCGACGCGGCGCAGCCAGTAGCCGTTGTCCCGGTTCACCCAGCTGGTGCCGAACCAGCGGATCGGCTCCGGCTCGGGGGCGCCGGCGGGCTTGGGTGCGGGGGTGGGGGGCTGCTCGCTCACGGGGTCGATTATCACCCAACGCGCGAGGAGCCGCCCCGGCCTGCGGGACGGCTCCTGCGGTGCTGCGGTGCCGCGGGGCTCAGCCGAGCTTGGTGACGTCGCGGACGGCGCCCTTGTCGGCGGAGGTGGCCATCGCGGCGTAGGCGCGCAGGGCCTGGCTGACCTGGCGGTCGCGGTTCTTCGGGCGGTAGCCGCCCGCGGCCTCCAGGGCGCGGCGGCGCTCGGCCAGGACCTCGTCGGGCACCTCCAGGGAGATGCTCCGGCCGGGGATGTCGATGGCGATGGTGTCGCCGTCCTCGACCAGGGCGATGGTGCCGCCGGAGGCGGCCTCCGGGGAGGCGTGGCCGATGGACAGGCCGGAGGTGCCGCCGGAGAAGCGGCCGTCGGTGACCAGCGCGCAGGCCTTGCCGAGGCCGCGGCCCTTGAGGAAGGACGTCGGGTAGAGCATCTCCTGCATGCCCGGGCCGCCCTTGGGGCCCTCGTAGCGGATGACGACGACGTCGCCCTCCTTGACCCGCTTGGCGAGGATCGCCTCGACGGCGTCGTCCTGGGACTCGACGACCACGGCCGGGCCGCTGAAGGTCCAGATCGACTCGTCGACGCCGGCGGTCTTCACGATGCAGCCGTCCTCGGCGAGGTTGCCGTGCAGGACGGCGAGGCCGCCCTCGAGCGAGTAGGCGTGCTCGACGCTGCGGATGCAGCCCTTGGCGGCGTCGGTGTCCAGCGACTCCCAGCGCTCGGACTGCGAGAAGGCCTCGGCGGAGCGGACGCAGCCGGGGGCGGCGTGCCACAGTTCGACGGCCTCGGCGGAGGGCGAACCGCCGCGCACGTCCCAGGTCTTGAGCCACTCGGCGAGCGAGTCGGAGTGGACGGTGTGGACGTCCTCGTTGAGCATTCCGCCGCGGTACAGCTCGCCGAGGATGGCGGGGACGCCGCCGGCCCGGTGCACGTCCTCCATGTAGTACGAGCCGTTGGGCGCGACCTTGGACAGGCAGGGCACCCGGCGGGAGACGGCGTCAATGGCCCGCAGGTCGAAGTCCAGCTCGGCCTCCTGGGCGGCGGCGAGCAGGTGCAGGATGGTGTTGGTCGAGCCGCCCATGGCGATGTCCAGGGCCATGGCGTTCTCGAAGGCGGCGCGGGTGGCGATCGCGCGGGGCAGCACCGAGGCGTCGTCCTGGCCGTAGTGGCGGTCCGCGATCTCGACGACCGCCCGCCCGGCCCGCTCGTACAGGGCCTTGCGGGCGGTGTGGGTGGCGAGGACGGAGCCGTTGCCGGGCAGCGAGAGGCCGATGGCCTCGGTGAGGCAGTTCATCGAGTTGGCGGTGAACATGCCGGAGCACGAGCCGCAGGTGGGGCAGGCGTTCTCCTCGATGATCGCGATGTCCTCGTCGGAGACGTTCTCGTTGGCCGCCTGGGAGATCGCGTCGATCAGGTCGAGCCTGCGCACGGTGCCGTCGACGAGGGTGGCCTTGCCGGCCTCCATCGGGCCGCCGGAGACGAAGACGGTCGGGATGTTCAGGCGCAGCGCGGCCATCAGCATGCCCGGGGTGATCTTGTCGCAGTTGGAGATGCAGATCAGCGCGTCGGCGCAGTGCGCGTTGACCATGTACTCGACCGAGTCGGCGATCAGGTCGCGCGAGGGCAGCGAGTAGAGCATGCCGCTGTGGCCCATCGCGATGCCGTCGTCCACGGCGATGGTGTTGAACTCGCGCGGGATGCCGCCCGCCTGCTTGATCGCCTCGGAGACGATCCGGCCGACCGGCTGGAGGTGGGTGTGGCCCGGGACGAACTCGGTGAAGGAGTTGGCGACCGCGATGATCGGCTTGCCGAAGTCCTCGCGGGCTACGCCGGCGGCCCGGAGAAGCGCCCGGGCGCCTGCCATGTTGCGACCGTGGGTGACCGTACGGGACCTCAGCTCGGGCACTGTGCTCCACTCCTTCGGGGCTCTCGCCGGCGCCCCGCCGGTAGGAGGATGCGGGGGCCGCTGTGGCTACCGAGCCTACGCCCGCCGTCCAGGCGGCGGACGGTCCGTCCGCGATGCGGGCACGCGGGCGGGCCGTCCGGGCGCGGGTCGGGCAAGGTGCAGGTCAGGCCGGGGTGATCCCCACCGCCAGCTCCAGGACGTAGGGCTCGACCACCCAGCCGTCGGGGAACTCGGCGATCATCGCCTGCCGCTCGACGGCCAGCACCGGTTCGCGCTCGGCGGGGGACAGCGCGGCCATGAACGAGCGGGAGACCAGGTCGTCGAGCACGTGGTCGACGGTGGCCCGCCGCTCCCAGCGCAGCACCGCGCGTTCGACCGTCAGCCCGGCCGGGGCGAGGAGGGCGGTGAACTCGGCGACCCGGCCGTAGCCGTGGTAGTTGGGCAGCGCGGCGCTCAGCCGCTCCACCCGGGCCCGGACCCAGGGCACGGTCTCGTCGTGCACGTTCCACCAGACGGCGAGGGCGCCGCCGGGCCGCAGCACCCGGATCGCCTCGGGGATGGCCCGTTCGGTGCGGGTCCAGTGGAAGGACTGGGCGTAGCTGATCAGGTCCGCGGAGTCGTCGTGGAACGGCAGTTCGTCACCGCCGGCCCTGACCAGCGGCAGGCCCGGCGAGGAGGCCAGGAACTGGGCGGCCATGCCCGCGTTGGGCTCCACCGCGACGACGTCGGCGCCGCGCGCGGCCAGCAGCCGGGTGGCGATGCCGGTGCCGGCGCCGATGTCCAGCACCCGGGCGCCCTTGAGGCTGCGGCCGGACAACCGCTCCAGCGCCTCGAACAGCCCGTCCGGGTAGCCGGGGCGGCCCCGGTCGTACTCGGCGGCAACCCCGCCGAAGCTATCGGCGATCTCCCGGAAGCCCTGTTGATCCGTCATCTCTCCCCCTACCCAAGGAAGTTCGCACCCAGCCGGGCGCGGTTCCTCAGCGTACGCGCGAGGGGGTGGCCAGGTGCAAGCGGGTGAAGGCGAGCGCCTCGGCCAGGTCGGCCTCGCGTTCGGCGGGGGACGCGGAGCGGCGGGTGTTGACCTCCAGCACCACGTGGCCGTCGAAACCGGTACGGGCCAGGTGCTCCAGCAGTTCGGCACAGGGCTGCTTGCCGCGGCCCGGGATCAGGTGTTCGTCCTTGCCGGAGCCGCTGCCGTCGGCGAGGTGGATGTGGGCGAGCCGGTCGCCCATCCGCTCGACCATGGCGAACGCGTCGATCCGGGAGGTGGCGACGTGCGAGAGGTCGATGGTGAAGTGCCGGTACTCCTCGTCGGTGACGTCCCAGCCCGGCGCGTAGGCCAGCACCTCGCGGTCGCGGTAGCGCCACGGGTACATGTTCTCCACCGCGAAGCGGACGTCGGTCTCGCCCGCCATCCGGTTGATGCCCGTCACGAAGTCCCGGGCGTACTGGCGCTGCCAGCGGAACGGCGGGTGGACCACGACGGCGCTCGCGCCGAGCTTCTCGGCCGCCGCCCGGGCCCGGACCAGCTTGGTCCACGGGTCGGTGGTCCACACCCGCTGGGTGATCAGCAGGCAGGGCGCGTGCACGGCCAGGATCGGCAGCTGGTGGGCGTCGGAGAGGCGGCGCAGGGCGTCGATGTCCTGGCTGACCGGGTCGTTCCAGACCATCACCTCGACCCCGTCGTAGCCGAGCTTGGCGGCCAGCTCGAAGGCGACGGCGGTGCCCGCCGGGTACACCGACGCGGTGGACAGGACCACCTTGGTGTCGGGGATGTGCAGGGCCGGGTGCGAGGGCAGCACCAGCCGGTCGGTGGTGCGCAGCAGCGGCGGGCGGGCGGCGTCGCGCCGGGCGGCCTTGACCGAGCGCACCGACTGGACGGCGGCCTTGGCGGCGCCGGCGGCCCGGGCGGTACGGGTCTCCCGGGGGGCTGCCGTCGCGGCGGCCTTCCGCGTCCCGGGCTTCCGCGCGTCGGGCTTCCTCGCTTCGGGCTTCCTCGCTTCGGGCTTCGCCCCGGCAGGCTTCGTCCCGGCGGTCGTCTTCGCCTCGGACGTGTCCCCCGCGGGCGTCTTCGCCTCGGGCGCGGACGGCTGCTCGGCGGCCTTGCGCGCCGCGCTCTTGCGCCCGGTGCGCCGGGCCGCCTCGACGGCCTTCGCGGCCTGCGCCCCGGTGGCACCCTTGACGGCCTTGCCGAGTTTGCGGCGCGGGCCGTCCGGCCGCGGCTGCCCGTCCCCGGGAGCGCGGCCCTCCCGCGTCCCGTCCTCACCCGCTGGTTGCGCCACGGGAGACAGCGTAAGCGGACCGCGCTCCGAACGGGACCGGATCCCCGGCCGGCCCCGGCGGGAGCCGCCGGACGGGCCATGGGGCCCACGGTGTGGAGCCCTGCGGCGCGCGGGCCCTACGGGGTGAGGGCCGGGCGGCGGCGGTCGGCGGCGCCGTCCATGGCGTCCAGGCGGCGCAGGATGATGCCCTCGCGCAGCGCCCACGGGCAGACGTCCAGCTCGTCGAGGCCGAACAGGTCCATCGCGGCGTCCGCGACCAGTGCCCCGGCCAGCAGCTGCTTGGCGCGGCCCTCGGAGACGCCGGGGATCCGCGCCCGTTCCTCGACGGTCATCGAGGACAGTCGCGGCAGCCAGGCGGACAGCCCGCTGCGGGTGAGCCGGCGGTCGGCGTACGGGCCGGCGTCGGCGGGGGCGGCGCCGGTCATCCGGGCCAGCTGCTTGAAGGTCTTGGAGGTGGCGACGGCGTGCTGCGGCGCGCCGAGCCGGGCGACCTCGCCCACGACGGTGGCCATCTCGGCCCGGATGTGGCGTCTCAGCCCGCGCAGCCCGTCCGGGTCGGCGATGTCGCCGGGCAGCCAGCGGGCGGTGAGCCGGCCGGCGCCCAGCGGCAGCGAGCAGGCGACGTCGGGCTGCTCGTCCTGACCGCAGGCGATCTCCAGCGAGCCGCCGCCGATGTCCAGGTTGAGCAGTCGGCCCGAGGACCAGCCGAACCAGCGCCGGACGGCCAGGAAGGTGAGCCGGGCCTCGTCCTGCCCGGACAGCACCCGCAGCTCCACCCCGGTCTCCGTGGCGACCCGGCGCAGCACCTCCTCGCCGTTGGCGGCCTCCCGGACGGCGGAGGTGGCGAACGGCAGGATGTCGACGACGCCCTTGTCCTCCGCGACCCGCAGCGACGAGGCGATGTGGCCGACCAGCCGCTCGACGCCTGCCTCGCTTATCGCGCCGTCGTCGTCGAGCAGTTCGGCCAGCCGCAGCTCGGCCTTGTGCGAGTACGCGGGCAGCGGGGCGGCACCCGGATGGGCGTCCACCACGAGGAAGTGGACGGTGTTGGAACCTACGTCGAGTACACCGAGTCGCATAACTCTCCACGCTACGCGATCCGGCCCCGGGCGAAACCGGTCTCGACCGTCTTCACACTGGTCCCGCCCGTACCCCGCCTCCGGCGACCGGACGCCCTCAGTGGCCGCGCGGTCCGGCCCGGCGCTCGGGGCGGCAGTTGGTGTCCACCCAGCGGCGGGCCGGGCCCGGGGTGTCGGTGATCAGGCCGTCGGCGTCCCGGGCCGACATCAGCTGCCAGGACTCCTCGTCGTCGAGCGTCCAGACGTACACCTCGCGGCCCGCCTTGCGCTCGGCGGCGATCCGGGAGGCGCTGGCCAGCGCCGCGTCCAGGGCGATGCCGCGCAGCGGCAGGTCGCCCGGGTCCTCGGCGATCGCGGAGCCCTGGATCAGCACGACCGGCAGGGCGGGCGCGGCGGCGTGGGCCTGGCGCAGGTGCTCCGCCGAGAACGAGTAGAGGACGACCCGGGCACCGCTGGCGGCGGCGATCCGGGCGATCCGGGTGACGTCCTCGGCGCGCTGCCACTTGATCTCCATCAGCAGGGTGGCGTTGCTGTCGGAGAGGCGCTTGAGCAGTTCCTGGAGGGTGGGGACGGGCTCGGTGGGGCCGGGGCCGACGGTCACTCCCAGGGCGGCGATCTGGGCGGCGGTGAGGTCGGCGACGGCGCCCTTGCCGTTGGTGGTGCGGTCCACCGTGGGGTCGTGCATCAGCACCGGGACGCCGTCCCTGGTGGTCTGGACGTCGGTCTCCAGCCAGTCGGCGCCCTGGTCGAGGGCGGTTTCGAAGGAGGCCATGGTGTTCTCGGGGGCGTTGCGCGGGGCACCCCGGTGACCGATCACCACCGGGGCGTCGCACAGCGGAGCGGCGGCGGCCGTCCGGGCCCGCAGCGCGGGCGCGGAGGCGCACCCGGCGGCCAGGACCGCGAGGGCGGCGAGGACGGCCGTGTGGGCGGCGCGGGGCGAGGCGGTCACGGCTCGGTGCTCCAGTGGTGATCCGGGGTGTTCCAGGGCATCCAATACGGGTCGACGCGAGATCATCAAACTGATCTGACAACCCGACAGCGCCGCCTGGTTCCCTCCAGCCTGCGGTCGGCCGGCCCTCGCCGACGCCACGGCGCACCCCGGATCACCCGGACGGGTCCCGGCCGGCCGGCCCGAAGGCTCTACCCTTGCCGGGTGGCACCAGCAGAAACGTCCAAGAAGAAGTCCAAGGCCTCCCCCGCCCCCGTCGACCTGGCGATGCCGACCCTGCGCGGCGAGAGCCCGCTCGGCGGGATCCCCCGTGACGAGGTCCCGCTCGACTTCCCGCGCGCCTGGGTCGAGTTCGCCGACCCCGACGACGAGGAGCAGGTGTTCCGCTGTGACCTCACCTGGCTGACCTCCCGCTGGGGTTGCGTCTTCGGCCAGGGCTGCCACGGCATCCGCGAGGGCCGCGGCGAGTCGGACGGCTGCTGCACGCTGGGCGCGCACTACTCGGACGAGGACGACGAGAAGCGCGTCCTCGGCCACGCGGCGCGGCTGACGCCCGAGCTGTGGGAGAACTTCGCGCACGGCACCGACGCCGCGGGCCGGATCACGTCCGACGGCGGCATCACCATGCTCGACGAGGACGGCGACCGCCAGACCCGCCGGGTCGGCGGGGCGTGCATCTTCGTGAACAGCCCCGGCTTCGCGGGCGGCGCCGGCTGCGCGCTGCACGCGCTGGCGCTCAAGGAGGGCCGGGAGCCGCTGGAGACGAAGCCGGACGTCTGCTGGCAGCTGCCGGTCCGCCGCACCTACGACTGGATCGACCGGCCGGACGACACCCGCTACCTCCAGGTCTCGATCGGCGAGTACGACCGCCGCGGCTGGGGCCCGGGCGGCCACGACCTGCACTGGTGGTGCACCGGCAGCCCGGCGGCGCACCAGGGGCCGGACCCGGTGTACGTCAGCTACCGCCCCGAGCTGACCGAGCTGATGGGCAAGGCGGCGTACGACGTGCTGGCCGGCCTGTGCGCGGAGCGGATCGCCACCAAGGGCGACCGCAAGGTGGCCCCGCACCCGGCCGACCCGGCCAAGCGGCCGAAGAAGGGCTGAGCCCGGGAAGCACCGGGCCCGAAAAGCACGGGACCTGCGCAGGCCCGGCCCGCGAAGGGCCGGGCCCTACTTGTCGATGTCCCCGACGACGAAGAACATCGACCCGAGGATCGCCACCATGTCCGCGACCAGCGTCCCGGGCAGCAGCTCGGTCAGCGCCTGGACGTTGTTGAAGGACGCCGAGCGCAGCTTGAGCCGCCACGGCGTCTTGTCGCCGCGCGAGACCAGGTAGTAGCCGTTGATGCCGAGCGGGTTCTCGGTCCAGGAGTAGGTGCTGCCCTCGGGGGCCTTGAGCACCTTGGGCAGCCGCTGGTTGACCGGGCCGGGCGGCAGGGTGGCGATCTTGTCGAGGCAGGCGACGGCGAGGTCCAGCGAGTTGAGGGTCTGCTCCAGCAGGCACTCGAACCGGGCCAGGCAGTCGCCCTCCTCGCGGGTGACCACGGTGAGCACCTCCCGCAGCTCGTCGGAGTCGTACGCGAGGTAGGGCTCGTCGCGGCGCAGGTCGAGGTCGAGGCCGCTGGCGCGGGCGATCGGGCCGCTGACGCCGTACGCCTGGGCCTGGGCCCGGGTGAGGATGCCGACGCCGGCGGTGCGGGCGCGGAAGATCTCGTTGCCGAGGACGAGGTCCTCGAAGACCGGCAGCTGGGAGCGGACGGTGGCGACGGCGGTGCGGACGCGGCCGAGCCAGCCGGCCGGGAGGTCCTCCTTGAGGCCGCCGACCCGGTTGAACATGTAGTGCATGCGCCCGCCGGAGGCCTCCTCCAGGACGTGCTGGAGGTCCTCGCGGCCGGTGAAGGCATGGAAGATCGGGGTGATGCCGCCGAGTTCCAGCGGGTAGGAGCCGAGGAACATCAGGTGGTTGAGCACCCGGTTGAGTTCGGCGAGCAGGGTGCGGATCCACACCGCCCGCTCGGGGACCTCCATGCCGAGCATCCGCTCGACGCCGAGGACGACGCCGAGCTCGTTGCCGAAGGCGGAGAGCCAGTCGTGCCGGTTGGCCAGCATGATGATCTGCCGGTAGTCGCGGGCCTCGAACAGTTTCTCCGCGCCCCGGTGCATGTAGCCGATCACCGGCTCGGCGGTGATGATCCGCTCGCCGTCGAGCACCAGCCGCAGCCGCAGCACGCCGTGCGTGGCGGGGTGCTGCGGGCCGATGTTGAGCACCATGTCGGTGGTGCCCGCCTCGCCGGTGAAGTTCTCGGCTCCCGCCCCGATGCCGACCGTGGTCTCCCTCATGGGGTCAGAGTCTGCCACCCCGGCAGGGCGGCCAGGGCCTCCGGTACCGGCATGCGGACGGCCTGGGCGAGCCAGCCGAACGCGCCGAGCCCGGCCGGGTCGGTCAGTTCGGCGCCCTCGCCGGCCCCGCCGAGCGCCCGCAGGTAGCCGACCGGGTCGCTGGAGGCGAGCGCGAGCGGCGGCCGGGCACCGCTCACGCCGAGGGCGCGCAGGGCGTCCCGCTGGGTTGTCCACAGGCTGTGGAGACCAGGTGCGGCGACGGAGTCCAGAGCGACGTGCGCGGTGACGTCGCAGGAGCCGTCCGGCACCGGCGCCACCTCGCGGCCGCCCCGGAAGCCGGTCAGGGTGCCGAACAGCGGGCGCCGGTCGGCGGTGTGCCCGTAGTCGACGGCGACGGCCAGGCCGCGCTCCAGCCCGGCGACGGCCCGCGCCCAGGCGGCGTCCCGGGTGCCGCCGAACTCCACGGAGTCCCCGGGGTGCCCGGCCGGCCACCAGCGCTCGGCCCAGGCCGCGTCGGCCGCCGAGGCGGGCCCGCCGAGCCGCTCCCCGCCGGTCGCGGTGTCCACCTCCCGGTAGCGCAGCACCCCGCCGTCGTCGACCTCGCCGACGTCCAGCGGCACGTTGTCCAGCCATTCGTTGGCGAACAGCAGCCCGGTGACGCCGCGCGGCACCTCGTCCGTCCACAGGGCTGTGGACGGCAGGCCCGCCGGGCGCCGCGCGATCTCCACGCCGTACGGGCGCAGCCGCGCCAGCACCTCGCCGGGCAGTTCGGCCAGCACCCCGGTGAGCAGTTCACCGCGCCCGGCCCCGACGTCGACGAGGGCCAGCTCCTCCGGACGGCCTAGGGCGGCGTCAACCTCCAGCAGCAGCCGGGCCACCGCGCGGGCGAACCGCGGCGAGGCGTGCACCGAGGTGCGGAAGTGCCCGGCCGGACCCTCCGACCTGCGGTAGAAGCCGCCGTCCGGGTCGTACAGGGCCTGCTCCATGGCGGGCGCCCACCGCATCCAAGTCATAGCGCGGGACGCTACCCGCAGCCGGGCGCGCCCTCCCCACCGGTACGGTGCGTCTCCGACCTACGGAGTAGGACGGATCGCCCTACCGGCGGACCTGAACACGCCAGGTGACTGCCTAGGCTGGAGACGTGCATCGACTCAACGCCTGGCTCCGCCGTCACCCCGTGGTGGTCGACGCCGCCTGGGCTGCGATGGTGCTCTTCGTCGGCCTGCTGCCGAACGACAGTTTCAGCGACGGCTGGCGCTTCGACGCACAGATCCTGATCGCGGTGCTGCTGCCCGCGCTGATGGTCTTCCGCCGACGCTTCCCCGACGTCACCGTGGCGGCCGCCACCGGCCTCGGCCTCGGCCAGGTGGCCGCCGACGTCCTCCCGGCCGCCTCCTCCCTCGCCTACCTGGTGTTCGCGTACACCGGCGCCGCCTTCGGCCAGAAGTGGACGTCCCGGCTGGCACTGGTCGCCGGGCTGGCCGCCGGGCCCCTGGTGTTCTGGCAGCTCCACCCGCTGAAGACGGTCGCCAACGGCGCCGGGGACTACCACACCCGCCCGTACTCCTTCGGCGAGGCGGCGCTGATCACGCTGCTGATGAGCACCCCGTTCATCCTGTGCTGGGCATGGGGCCGACTGACCAGGGTGCGCCGCGCCTACCTGACCGAGCTGGAGGACCGCGCCGCCCGGCTGGAGCGCGAGCGGGACGCCCAGTCCAAGGTGGCGGTGGCCGCCGAGCGCGCCCGGATCGCCCGCGAGCTGCACGACGTGGTCGCACACAACGTCTCGGTGATGATCGTCCAGGCCGACGGCGCCGCGTACGTGCTCGACAACTCGCCGCAGCAGGCGAAGGAGGCGCTCGGCACGATCGCGTCCACCGGCCGGCAGGCGCTGGTCGAGATGCGCCGCCTGCTGGGCGTGCTGCGCACCGCCGACACCGCCGAGGAGTACGTGCCGCAGCCGGGCGTCGAGGAGCTGCCGGAACTGCTGGAGCAGGTCCGCACGGCCGGGCTGCAGGTGGACTACGCGACCTCCGGGCATCCGCGCGAGCTGCCGCGCGGCGTCGAGCTGACGGTCTACCGGATCGTCCAGGAGGCGCTGACCAACGTCCGCAAGCACGGCGGCCCCGACGTGCACGCCCGGGTCGCGGTCGACTTCGGCGAGCGCGAGCTGGCCGTCCTGGTCGAGGACGACGGCCGCGGCAGCACCGACGAGCAACTGGCCGTCGGCGGCACGGACGGCCTCGGCCACGGCCTGATCGGCATGCGCGAGCGGGTCGGCATGGTCAGCGGCAGCCTCGACGTGGGCCCCCGCCCCGGCGGCGGCTTCCGGATCCGCGCCATCCTGCCGCTCAAGGCGGCCCACTAACCCCCCGGTCCCCCCGACGCCCCCTGAAGGAGCCACCTTGACCATCCGCGTGATGCTCGTCGACGACCAGGAACTGCTGCGCACCGGCTTCCGGATGATCCTGCAGTCGCAGGGCGACATCGAGATCGTCGCCGAGGCCGGCGACGGCGCCCGGGCCCTGGAGGAGCTGCGGCACACCCAGGTGGACGTGATCCTGATGGACGTGCGGATGCCGCGCCTGGACGGGGTGCAGACCACCCGCCGGATCTGCCTGGCCGAGGACGGCAGCCCCGTACCCAACGCCCCGCACGTGCTCATCCTGACCACCTTCGACCTGGACGAGTACGCCTTCGCCGCACTCAAGGCCGGCGCCAGCGGCTTCCTGCTCAAGGACGTCCCGCCGACCGAGCTGGTGGCCGCGATCCGCGCGGTGCACGGCGGGGACGCGGTGGTCGCGCCGACCACCACCCGCCGCATGATCGACCGCTTCGCCGAGGTGCTGCCGACCCCGCAGAGCGCGCCCGGCTCGGACGCCCTCGGGCCGCTGACCGAGCGGGAGCGGGAGGTGTTCCTGCTGGTCGCCCAGGGGCTGTCGAACGGCGAGATCGCGGCCCGGCTGGTGCTCTCCGAGGCCACCGTGAAGACCCACGTCGGCCGGATCCTGGCCAAGCTCGGCCTGCGCGACCGGGTCCAGGCCGTGGTGCTCGCCTACGAGGCCGGGCTGATCCGGGCCGGGGCGACGGACTGAGCGGCCCCGGGCACCCCGGGCGTCCCGTGGAGCACCCCGTGGAGGACCGGCTGAGCGCCCGTAGAATGGGCCGGTACGTCCGGTACCCGAAGAGGACCGGAACGAGGAGCTAAGGACGAGGGCCGGGCCGTGAACACGTCCGACAGTGCCGACCACGCCGCCGACGGCGGGTTCGCCCCGCTCGCCGACGGCTTCGGCGATCCGAGCCACCCGAACTACCCCGACGACCCGACCGACCCCGGCAACCGCCCGGCCCGGCTGGCCGTCGGCGTGGTCGGCACCGGCCGGGTCGGCCCGGCACTGGGCGCCGCCCTGCAGCTCGCCGGGCACACCGTGGTCGCCGCCTCCGGGGTGTCCGCCACCTCCCGCCGCCGCGCCGAGGCACTGCTGCCGGGGGTGCGGATCGTCACCCCGCCGCAGGTGCTGGCCGCCGCCGACCTGGTGCTGCTCACCGTGCCGGACGACACGCTGGCCGACCTGGTGGCCGGCCTCGCCGCGACCGGCGCCGTCCGCCCCGGGCAGCTGCTGGTGCACACCTCCGGCGCGCACGGCGTCGGCATCCTGGAGCCCGCCACCCGGGCCGGGGCGCTGCCGCTGGCGCTGCACCCGGCGATGACCTTCACCGGCACCTCCGTCGACCTGGACCGGCTGGCCGGCTGCCCGTTCGGGGTGACCGCCCCCGAGGAACTGCGGCCGGTCGCCGAGGCGCTGGTGGTGGAGATGGGCGGCGAGCCGGAGTGGGTGCCGGAGCAGGTCCGCCCGCTCTACCACACGGCCCTCGCGCACGGCGCGAACCACCTGGTCACCCTGGTCGCGCAGGCGATGGATCTGCTGCGCACGGCCGGCGTCGCCGAGCCCGGCCGGCTGCTCGGCCCGCTGCTCGGCGCCGCCCTGGACAACAGCCTGCGCTCCGGCGACGCGGCCCTCACCGGCCCGGTCGCCCGGGGCGACGCGGGCACCGTGCGGCGCCACCTGGCGCAGCTCAGTACGGTGTCCCCGGACATCCCGGCGGCCTACCGCGCGATGGCCCGCGCCACCGCGCAGCGGGCGGTGGCGAACGGAACCCTCGCGACCGACTCTGCGGCCGCTGTGCTGGATGCTCTCAACGAGGAGAATCGCTAGTGACTCCTCCCCGGCCTGAGCCGGGGCTTCTCACTCGGTCGCCAGAGCGACCTCATGACGGACAAGCCCTGCCCGGTGCGTTACTGCACGGGACGGAGCGTAACAAGGCGGCGGAACCTCGCGCAGCCGAATGAGCGAAGGAGTGCAGGAATGGCGGGCAAAGCCCAGCGAAACAAGCCCCAGCGGGCACCGAAGGTCCACCGGGCCGTCGTCACCCGCACCGTGGACGACTTCGAGGCCGCGTTCTGGCCGGACGAGCGCCCGGTCGACAACGCCGTCGTGATGACCATGGGCGCGCTGCACGAGGGCCACGCCGCGCTGATCCGGGCCGCCCGCAAGCAGGTCGGCCAGGAGGGCCGGGTCGCGGTGACGGTCTTCGTCAACCCGCTGCAGTTCGGCCCGGCCGAGGACCTGGAGCGCTACCCGCGCAGCCTGGACGAGGACGTGAAGCTGGCCGAGGAGAACGGCGCCGACGTGGTGTTCGCGCCCTCCGTCGACGAGGTGTACCCGAACGGCCGGCCGCAGGTGCGCCTGTCGGCCGGCCCGATGGGCGAGCGCTTCGAGGGCGCCACCCGCCCCGGCCACTTCGACGGCGTGCTGACCGTCGTCGCCAAGCTGCTGCACATCACCGACCCGGACTTCGCGTTCTTCGGCGAGAAGGACGCGCAGCAGCTCGCGATCATCCAGCGGATGGTCGCCGACCTGGACTTCGACGTCGAGGTGGTCGGGGTGCCGACCGCCCGCGAGGAGGACGGGCTGGCGCGCTCCTCGCGCAACCGCTACCTCTCCGCCGACGAGCGCGAGCAGGCCCTCGCCCTCTCCAAGGCGCTGTTCGCCGGCCGGGACGCCGCCGCCCAGGGCCCGAAGGCCGTCCGCGAGGCCGCCTCGGCGGTCCTGGACGCGGCCGAGGGCATCAACCTCGACTACCTCGCCCTGGTCGACCCGCACGACTTCAGCGAAGCGGCGGACGACTTCCAGGGCGCGGCGGTGCTGGCCGTCGCCGCGACGGTGGGTTCCACCCGCCTGATCGACAACGTCCACGTCATCTGCCGCTAGGTCCTGTCCGGCCGGACAGGACCTGGGCAGCCGGCCACCCGGCACGGAACCGTTCGGTAAGAGCTCCCCTTTAGGCATGCACTCACAGGAGGCGTGACCCGCAATGCTCCGCACCATGCTCAAGTCCAAGATCCACCGGGCCACCGTGACCCAGGCCGACCTGCACTACGTCGGCTCCGTCACGGTGGACGAGGACCTGCTCGACGCCGCCGACCTGCTCCCCGGCGAGCTGGTCCACATCGTCGACATCAACAACGGCGCCCGGCTGGAGACCTACACCATCGCCGGCCCGCGCGGCTCCGGCGTGATCGGCATCAACGGCGCCGCCGCCCGCCTGGTCCACCCCGGCGACCTGGTCATACTCATCGCCTACGGGCAGATGGACACGGCCGAGGCCAAGAGCTACGCACCGAGCATCGTCTTCGTGGACGAGCGGAACCGGATCACCGGCCTGGGCGGCGGCCCCGCCGAGGCCCCGGAGGGCACCGGACTGCTCCGCGGCGACGAGGCGTACGGTGACGGCAACGGCGCGGCCCCGACCGCCGCGCGCTGAAGGAGCCACTGACGCCATGTCCGCCACGCACCGCCTCACCGCCCCGGCCCCCGGCTGGACCGCCACCACCGACGTGGTCGTGGTCGGCTCCGGGGTGGCCGGCCTCACCGTCGCCCTCAACGCCCGCAAGGCCGGTCTGCGGACCATGGTGGTCACCAAGGCGATGCTGGACGACGGCTCCACCCGCTGGGCCCAGGGCGGCATCGCGGCCGCCCTGGGCGAGGGCGACACCCCCGCGCAGCACCTGGACGACACCCTGGTGGCCGGCGCCGGGATCTGTGACGAGGAGGCCGTGCGCACCCTGGTCACCGAGGGCCCGGACGCCGTCCGCCGGCTGATCGCCGTCGGCGCCGCCTTCGACCGCGGCACCGACGGCGAGATCCTGCTCACCCGCGAGGGCGGCCACCACCGCCGCCGGATCGCGCACGCCGGCGGGGACGCCACCGGCGCCGAGATATCGCGAGCCCTGGTGGAAGCCGTCCGCAGCGACCCCGGCGTCGAGCTGATCGAGCACGCCCTCGTCCTCGACCTGCTCACCGACGCCGACGGGCACGCCGCCGGCCTCACCCTGCACGTGATGGGCGAGGGCCAGCGCGACGGCGTCGGCGCCGTCCGGGCCCGCGCGGTGGTGCTCGCCACCGGCGGCATGGGCCAGGTCTTCTCCGCCACCACCAACCCGGCGGTCTCCACCGGCGACGGCGTGGCGCTCGCCCTGCGGGCCGGCGCCGCCGTCACCGACCTGGAGTTCGTCCAGTTCCACCCGACCGTGCTCTGGCTCGGCCCGGAGGCCGAGGGCCAGCAGCCGCTGGTCTCCGAGGCGGTCCGCGGCGAGGGCGCCCACCTGGTGGACGCGCACGGCACCCGCTTCATGCTCGGGCAGCACGAGCTGGCCGAACTGGCCCCGCGCGACATCGTCGCCAAGGCGATCACCCGGCGCATGCAGGAGCAGGGCGCCGAGCACATGTACCTGGACGGGCGGCACTTCGGCGCCGAGATGTGGGAGCAGCGCTTCCCGACCATCCTCGCCTCCTGCCGCGCGCACGGCATCGACCCGGTCACCGAGCCGATCCCGGTCGCCCCGGCCGCGCACTACGCCTCCGGCGGCATCCGCACCGACCGGCACGGCCGCACCAGCGTCCCCGGCCTGTACGCCTGCGGCGAGGTCGCCTGCACCGGGGTGCACGGCGCCAACCGGCTGGCCTCCAACTCGCTGCTGGAGGGCCTGGTCTTCGCCGAGCGGATCGCCGCCGACCTCGCCGACCGGCACCACCGCGACGAACTGCCCGAGCGCGCCGTGGACGTCGCCGCCGCCCGCGCCGCACGGCCGGTGCCGCTGCCCGCCCCCGAGTCGCGCGCCGAGATCCAGCGGCTGATGTCGCGCGGCGCCGGCGTGCTGCGCTCGGCCGCCTCGATGGCCGGCGCCGCCGCCGGGCTGGCCCTGCTCGCCGAGCAGGCCCACGCGCACGTCGCCGAGGAGAAGCCCGCCGACCCGCGGGTGGAGACCTGGGAGGCCGCCAACCTGCTGCTGGTCTCCACCGC
This sequence comes from Kitasatospora sp. NPDC059812, assembly GCF_042732075.1. Taxonomy (NCBI): domain Bacteria; kingdom Bacillati; phylum Actinomycetota; class Actinomycetes; order Kitasatosporales; family Streptomycetaceae; genus Kitasatospora; species Kitasatospora sp. NPDC059812. Next base: position 29,097 of record NZ_JBHWIO010000005.1, on the reverse strand, counting down.
GCTGGTCGCGGCCGCCGCGCAGCGCGAGGAGACCCGCGGCTGCCACTGGCGCGAGGACTTCCCCGAGCGCGACGACGCCCACTGGCGGCGCCACCTGATCACCACCCTCACCGCCTCCGGCGACCCCGTCAGCACCCCTGAGGAGCAGTAGAACCATGACCCACTCCCACGAGGAACTCCCCCTGGCCGACGCCCAGGGCGGCTGCGGCGACGGCTGCGCCTGCGGGGACGGCGAGGGCTACGAGACCGGCCTGGACCCGCAGTTGGCCGAGCTGCTGGAGCAGGCCGGACTGGACCCGATCGAGGTCGAGGACATCGCCACCCTGGCGCTGGCCGAGGACCTGGCCGGCGGCGAGGACGTCACCTCGGTGGCCACCGTGCCCGCCGAGGCCGTCGCCACCGCCGACTTCACCGCCCGCCAGGCCGGTGTGGTGGCCGGCCTGCGGATCGCCGAGGCGGTTGTCTCGCTGATCTGCGAGGAGGAGTTCGAGGTCGAGCGGCACGTCCAGGACGGCGACCGGGTCGAGGCCGGCCAGGTGCTGCTGTCGGTCCGCTCCCGCACCCGCGACCTGCTCACCGCCGAGCGCAGCGCGCTCAACCTGCTCTGCCACCTGTCCGGCATCGCCACCGCGACCCGCGCCTGGGCCGACGCCCTGGAGGGCACCGGCGCCGTCGTCCGGGACACCCGCAAGACGACCCCGGGCCTGCGCGCGCTGGAGAAGTTCGCGGTGCGCTGCGGCGGCGGCGCCAACCACCGGATGGCCCTGTCCGACGCCGCCCTGGTCAAGGACAACCACGTGGTCGCGGCCGGCGGCGTCGCCGAGGCCTTCCGGGCCGTCAAGGCCGCCTACCCCGACCTGCCGGTCGAGATCGAGGTCGACACCCTGGAGCAGATCCCGCCGGTGCTGGCGGCCGGGGCCGACCTGATCCTGCTGGACAACTTCACCGTCCCGCAGCTGAAGGAGGCCGTCGAGCTGGTGGCCGGCCGGGCGAAGCTGGAGGCCTCCGGCGGCCTGACCCTGGCCACCGCGCGCGAGGTCGCCCAGACTGGTGTCGACTACCTGGCGGTGGGCGCGCTCACCCACTCCTCGCCGATCCTGGACATCGGCCTCGACCTGCGCGCCTGACCCTCGTCCCGACTCGCAGAAAGCGCCCCATGCTCCTCACCATCGACGTCGGCAACACCCAGACCACGCTCGGCCTGTTCGACGGCGAGGACGTGGTGGAACATTGGCGGATCTCGACCGATTCGCGCCGCACGGCCGATGAACTGGCAGTGCTGCTACAGGGGTTGATGGGCAACCACACCGCGGTCCGGGAGGCCGCGGTGGAGGGCCTGGCGATCTGCTCGTCCGTTCCCGCCGTGCTCCACGAGCTGCGCGAGGTGACCCGCCGCTACTACGGCGACGTCCCCGCGGTGATCGTGGAGCCCGGCGTGAAGACCGGGGTGCACGTCCTGATGGACAACCCCAAGGAGGTCGGCGCCGACCGGATCGTCAACGCCCTGGCCGCCAACCACCTGTACGGCGGCCCGTGCATCGTGGTCGACTTCGGCACCGCCACCACCTTCGACGCCGTCAACGCCCGCGGCGACTACGTGGGCGGCGCGATCGCCCCCGGCATCGAGATCTCGGTCGAGGCGCTCGGCCTCCGCGGCGCCCAACTGCGCAAGATCGAGCTGGCCAAGCCCCGCAACGTGATCGGCAAGAACACCGTCGAGGGCATGCAGTCCGGCATCCTGTACGGCTTCGCGGGCCAGGTCGACGGCCTGGTCGACCGGATGGCCAAGGAGCTGTCCAAGGACCCGGACGACGTCCAGGTGATCGCCACCGGCGGGCTGGCCCCCCTGGTCCTCGGCGAGGCCTCCACCATCGACGTGCACGAGCCCTGGCTCACCCTGATCGGCCTGCGCCTGGTCTTCGAGCGCAACCGCCCGGCCTGACCGGCCCCCAGGGCCCACCGTCGGGGGGGGCCCCCCCCCCCCCCCGCGCCCCCGCACCGCCCCCCCCCCCCCCCCCCCCCCCCCCCGCCCCCCCCCCGCCCGCGGGGGGCGGGGCGCGCGCGC
>NZ_JBHWIO010000005.1:11629-27022 GCF_042732075.1 Kitasatospora sp. NPDC059812 | reverse complement strand
GCTCCGCGTGCGAGGTCTCGCGCGCCCCCCCGGGCGCCGGGCGGCGCCCCCGCCCCCGCGCCCCCCCCCCCGGGGCGGGGGGGGGGGGCCCCCCCCGACGCGCGTCCTCCCCCCACCCCCGCGGCCGATTCCGCCGGGCCGAACGTGGGGCGTCGGCGCGACGCTACCGACAAATCGGATATTCCTCACGTAGTGTCAGCCCATGCCTACGCCACACGGATCGCGCGGCGGCATGGCCTTCAGCGCCGACGAAGTCCGCGTGCTGCGCCGCGCCCTCGCCCAAGCCCTGCACCCCGCCGTCCCCGTCCACCTCCAGCTCCCCGACCGTCCGGTGTTCGCCGGGCCGGGCGCCGAGCTGTGGGCGGAGGACGTCCAGGACGCGCTGCGTCTGACCGAGGCGATCGACGAGGCCGTCCAGGAGGGCGGCCGGCTGCGCGCCTTCCTGCTCGCCGACCTCGGGCGCTACCGGGCAGCCCTGCCCGGCAGTGCCCCCGGCTACCTGGAACGCCTGGAGGAGGCCGTGACCGACGGCTACCTGCCCGGCCCGGAGGACCTCACCGCGCTGCGCGGGCTGACCCGCCAGCCGTGCGGCCACGGCGAACGCGCCCGCCGCTCCCGGCTGGCCGGCCGCTGCCACGCGCTGGCCGAGGCCGCCGTCCGCGAGCGGCTCGCCCTCACCACCGGGCAGCACCGCCACCTCGTCGTCGTACCGAGCCCCGCCGCACCCCCGAGCAGTCTCCCCACCCCTGTTGGAGGACGGATCACGATGAGCAGCACCGACTCCCCCGCCGAGCGGCCCACCGCCCCCCAGAACCCGCCCCGCCCGCACCGGATGCCCACCCCGGCCGAACTCTTCGGGCGCCGCCCCAAGCCCCCCGCTCACCCCGCGCCCCCGGCCGCCCCGGATCCCGACGAGATCGAACTCGCCACCGGCACCGGCTGAGCCGCCCGCGCCCGAGGAGGGGGACCGCCGACGCGGTCCCCCTCCTGCGTTATCCCGTGGCGGAGCACGGTGTGTGGCTGGCTACCCTTGTGGGGTGAGCGATCAGAGCCCCATCCCCGCGACCGACGACCTTCCCGAGCAGATGCGCGTCCGGCGCGAGAAGCTGGACCGGCTCCGGGCGGCCGGTGTCGACCCCTACCCGGTCGGCTTCCCCCGCACCAGCACCATCGCGGACCTGCGCGCCAAGCACCCCGACCTGGAGCCCGACACCGCGACCGGTGAGCGGGCCGGCGTCACCGGCCGGGTGATCCTCTCCCGCACCGGCGGCAAGCTCTGCTTCGCCACGCTGCGCGACGGCACCGGCGACCTCCAGGTGATGTTCTCCCTGGACAAGCTGGGAGCGGAGCGGCTGGCGGCCTGGAAGACGGACATCGACCTGGGCGACCAGGTCGGCGTCGAGGGCGAGGTGATCACCTCCAAGCGCGGCGAGCTGTCCGTGATGGTGGACCGCTGGGAGCTCACCGCCAAGTGCCTGCGCCCGCTGCCGGACAAGCACAAGGGCCTGACCGACCCGGAGGCCCGGGTCCGCCAGCGGTACGTCGACCTGATCGTCAACCCCGAGGCCCGCGAGATCCTGCACCTGCGCAGCAAGGTGGTCCGCTCGATCCGCCGCACCTACGAGGACCGCGGCTACATCGAGGTCGAGACCCCGATGCTGCAGCCGGTGCACGGCGGCGCCAACGCCCGCCCGTTCAAGACGCACATCAACGCGTACGACATCGACCTCTACATGCGCATCGCCCCCGAGCTGTACCTCAAGCGGCTGGTGGTCGGCGGCGCCGAGAAGGTCTTCGAGATCAACCGCAACTTCCGCAACGAGGGCGCGGACTCCACCCACAACCCGGAGTTCACCTCGCTGGAGTCGTACGAGGCGTACGGCGACTACGACACCCAGGCCGAGCTGATCCGCGAGACGATCGTCAACGCGGCCCGGGACGCGCTGGGCACCACGGTGATCAAGGGCCTGGACGCGCACGGCGTGGAGCACGAGATCGACCTGGCCGAGCCGTGGGAGGAGGTCTCCGTCTACCCGGGCATCTCCGCCCGCCTGGGCGTCGAGGTCACCCCGGAGACCGGCGTCGAGGAGCTGCGCAAGCTGGCCTTCGACCACGGCATCCCGTTCGACAAGGACTGGGGCCACGGTCAGATCGTGCTGGAGATGGTCGAGCGCCTGCTGGAGGAGAACGCCGTCCGGCCGACCTTCATCAAGGACTACCCGACCGAGGTCTCCCCGCTGACCCGCCAGCACCGCTCGGTGCCGGGCGTGGCCGAGAAGTGGGACCTGGTGATCTTCGGTACCGAGATCGGCACCGCCTACTCCGAGCTGGTCGACCCGGTCGAGCAGCGCGCCCGCCTGACCGCGCAGTCCCTGCTGGCGGCCGGCGGCGACGTCGAGGCGATGCAGATCGACGAGGACTTCCTGCGGGCCCTGGAGTACGCGATGCCGCCGACCGGCGGCCTCGGCCTCGGGGTGGACCGCCTGATCATGCTGCTGACCGGCAAGAACATCCGGGAGACCGTGCTCTTCCCGCTGGTGAAGCCGGAGGCGAAGGCTTCCGCCGCGACGGCGGAGAAGACCGAGGAGGAGTGACTGATGGACTACGTCAGCGCGATCGTGCCGCCGCTGGTCATGGCGATCGGCTTCGGATTCCTGGTGCGGGCCATCATCCGCAGCCAGGGCGGAGCCCAGAAGGCCAAGGAAGACCTCGACTGACCCGCGAGCGAACCCGCGACTGACACCGTCAGCCGCCGAACCACCGACGCGCCGCCATTCCCGATTCCGGGGGTGGCGGCGCGCCGGTTTGGCGCACTTCACAAGATTTGCCCCATTCACTCCCTATCCTGGCCGCACTATGGTCCGGCAACTCGGTGAACTTGAGAACGCCATCATGACCCGGGTGTGGCAGTGGAACCGACCGGTGACGGTTCGCGAGGTTCTCCTGGATCTGCAGTCGGAACGCGAAATCGCGTACACCACGGTGATGACCGTCCTGGACAAGCTCCACAGAAAGGGCTGGCTGCGCCGCGAGCGGGTCGGCCGGGCCTATCGATATGAACCGGTCTCGTCCCGCGAGGCGTACACCGCGGCGCTGATGAACGACGCGTGGGCCACCAGTGACAATCCGGCCGCGGCCCTGGTGCACTTCTTCGGCCTGATGTCGCCCGGCCAGCGCGAGGCACTGCGGGACGCCTTGCGGGTCGCCGCTCTGTTCCCGTCGGATCCGGCCCCCGCCGAATCCGCGGAGCCGGGACCGGATACCGGGGAGACCCCGCCGGGCGCGACACGATAACGTCCCGGCCATGGAGGTCACCATCCGCCGTGCGCGGACCACGGACGTGCGGACCGTACGCGGGCTCATCGACGCCTACTCACGCAACGGCATTCTGCTCGACAAGCCCACAGTCACACTGTTCGAATCCGTCCAGGAGTTCTGGGTCGCCGAACGCGACGACACCGGTGCGGTGGTGGCCTGCGGCGCCCTGCACGTGATGTGGGAGGACCTGGCCGAAGTCCGCACGCTCGCCGTCGATCCGTCCTGCCGGGGCTTCGGGGTCGGACATCTGCTGCTGGAGAAGCTGCTGCAGACCGCACGCTGGCTCGGCGTCCGTCGGATTTTCTGCTTGACGTTCGAGGTTCCGTTCTTCGCGAAACACGGTTTCGTCGAGATCGGTGAGCTTCAGGAAACCGATGATGGTACGACAGACCCGGCGGCGATCGCTACGGATGTCTATGAAGAACTTCTCCGCTCGTACGATGAAGGTGTCGCGGAGTTCCTTGACCTGGAGCGGGTGAAGCCCAACACACTGGGCAACTCGCGCATGCTGCTGCACCTCTGAGCGGCTCCGCGCCGGTCAAGGGTTTGTGTTTTCCGGAGAAAGGCGCTTTCCTTTCCTTAGGCAATGGGTCGTTTAGCGGAAAGGGAAGCCCGTGGCACAGAGGGTGCAGGTCATTCTTGAAGACGATCTCGACGGTGGTTCGGCGGACGAGACGGTGACGTTCGCGCTCGACGGCGTTGCCTACGAGATCGACCTGAAGAGCGCCAACGCGGACAAGCTGCGCGGTCTGCTGGCGCCGTACGTGGAGAAGGGCCGCAAGCAGAGCGGCCGGCTCGCCGGCCCGCGGCGCCCGGGTCGCGGCACCGCGCCGCGCCCCTCCGGCAGCGCGCCGGACACCGCGAAGATCCGCGCGTGGGCCAAGGAGCAGGGCATGGAGGTCAACGACCGCGGCCGGGTGCCGAGCACCGTCCGCGAGGCCTACGACAAGGCCAACGCGTCCTGACCCCGGCGCCGCCGGAACGCCGGAGCGGATGCGGGGCCCCGGCGGCCGCACACGGCGCCGACGACACACGCGCGGGGCGCGGAGGACTCTCCTCCGCGCCCCGCGGCGCGCACCCCGGGGGCCGCAGCAGCACCGATACCGGGGGGCGTCCGGGGCGCGGGCTCGGGCGGCGGAACAATCACGAGCTGTGCAACGCTGTAAGGGCGAAGCGGTAACGCCGGCACCACCGGGCGGCGTACCTGCCGCACCGGCCGTGCCGAACCGCCGTCGCCGCGACGCGACTTCTCGCCAGGCGAACACCGCCACCGCGGAAACTGCGCGAGAAGCGCCCCGATACCGGGTATGAATGCAGGTGGACGGGTTCTTGGACCCGTCCAGGGGCAGCATGCGTGACCGGCCGGAGACGGCCCGGCTCCGCCCCGGCGGTTCTTGTTCGCCGATGGCGTAGCGGTATCCGGTGCATCCGGGCCACCTGTGGGAACACCGTTTCCCAGCATCAGGTTGGGATTGGTGTCGGATGGTCGCGCAGCATCTCGCTCCCGTACCGGGGAGTGAATCCGTGGGCCGCGCCGCTGAGCGGGACTAGCATGCGGAAGGACAGGGCGGGGACCGACCCCGAACTGCCCGACCGCTCTGAGGAGCGATAAACGATGTTCGAGAGGTTCACCGACCGCGCGCGGCGGGTTGTCGTCCTGGCTCAGGAAGAAGCCCGGATGCTCAACCACAACTACATCGGCACCGAGCACATCCTCCTGGGTCTGATCCACGAGGGCGAGGGCGTCGCCGCCAAGGCCCTGGAGAGCCTCGGGATTTCCCTTGAGGCCGTGCGCCAGCAGGTCGAGGAGATCATCGGCCAGGGGCAGCAGGCCCCGTCCGGCCACATTCCCTTCACCCCGCGGGCGAAGAAGGTCCTGGAGCTGTCGCTCCGGGAGGCGCTGCAGCTCGGCCACAACTACATCGGCACCGAGCACATCCTGCTCGGTCTGATCCGCGAGGGCGAGGGCGTCGCCGCCCAGGTCCTGGTCAAGCTGGGCGCCGACCTCAACCGGGTGCGCCAGCAGGTCATCCAGCTGCTCTCCGGCTACCAGACCGGCGGCGGCAAGGAGTCGGCCACGGCCGGCGGGCCCGCCGAGGGCACCCCGTCGACCTCGCTGGTCCTGGACCAGTTCGGCCGCAACCTCACCCAGGCCGCCCGCGAGGCCAAGCTCGACCCGGTCATCGGGCGCGAGAAGGAGATCGAGCGGGTCATGCAGGTGCTGTCCCGCCGCACCAAGAACAACCCGGTCCTGATCGGCGAGCCCGGTGTGGGCAAGACCGCCGTGGTCGAGGGCCTGGCGCAGGCGATCGTCAAGGGCGAGGTCCCGGAGACGCTCAAGGACAAGCAGCTCTACACGCTGGACCTGGGCGCCCTGGTGGCCGGCTCGCGCTACCGCGGTGACTTCGAGGAGCGCCTGAAGAAGGTGCTCAAGGAGATCCGCACCCGCGGCGACATCATCCTGTTCATCGACGAGCTGCACACCCTGGTCGGCGCGGGCGCCGCCGAGGGCGCCATCGACGCCGCCAGCATCCTCAAGCCGATGCTGGCCCGCGGCGAGCTGCAGACCATCGGTGCCACCACCCTGGACGAGTACCGCAAGCACCTGGAGAAGGACGCCGCGCTGGAGCGCCGCTTCCAGCCGATCCAGGTCGCCGAGCCGTCGCTGCCGCACACCATCGAGATCCTCAAGGGTCTGCGCGACCGCTACGAGGCCCACCACCGGGTCTCCATCACGGACTCCGCGCTGGTCGCCGCCGCCACCCTGGCCGACCGCTACATCTCGGACCGCTTCCTGCCGGACAAGGCGATCGACCTGATCGACGAGGCCGGCTCCCGAATGCGCATCCGCCGGATGACCGCGCCGCCGGACCTGCGCGAGTTCGACGAGAAGATCGCCGACGTGCGCCGCGAGAAGGAGAGCGCGATCGACGCGCAGGACTTCGAGAAGGCCGCGTCCCTGCGCGACGACGAGAAGCAGCTCCTCCAGGCCAAGGCCAAGCGCGAGAAGGAGTGGAAGGCCGGCGACATGGACGTCGTCGCGGAGGTCAACGAGGAGCTCATCGCCGAGGTCCTGGCCACCGCCACCGGCATCCCGGTCTTCAAGCTGACCGAGGAGGAGACCTCGCGGCTGCTGCGCATGGAGGACGAGCTGCACAAGCGCGTCATCGGCCAGAAGGACGCCATCAAGGCGCTCTCCCAGGCCATCCGGCGCACCCGTGCGGGCCTCAAGGACCCGAAGCGCCCCGGCGGCTCGTTCATCTTCGCCGGCCCGTCCGGCGTCGGTAAGACCGAGCTGTCCAAGACGCTCGCCGAGTTCCTCTTCGGCGACGAGGACGCGCTGATCGCGCTCGACATGTCCGAGTTCTCCGAGAAGCACACCGTCTCCCGGCTCTTCGGTTCGCCCCCCGGGTACGTGGGCTACGAGGAGGGCGGCCAGCTGACCGAGAAGGTCCGCCGCAAGCCGTTCTCCGTCGTCCTCTTCGACGAGGTCGAGAAGGCCCACCCGGACATCTTCAACTCGCTGCTGCAGATCCTGGAGGACGGTCGCCTGACCGACTCCCAGGGCCGCGTGGTCGACTTCAAGAACACCGTCATCATCATGACGACCAACCTCGGCACCCGGGACATCTCCAAGGGCTTCAACCTGGGCTTCGCGGCCACGGGTGACTCCACGACCGGGTACGAGCGGATGAAGGCGAAGGTCGGCGAGGAGCTCAAGCAGCACTTCCGCCCCGAGTTCCTGAACCGCGTCGACGACATCGTGGTGTTCCACCAGCTGTCCGAGGAAGACATCATCCAGATCGTCGACCTGATGATCGACAAGGTGGACGGCCGCCTCAAGGACAAGGACATGGGCCTGGAGCTCAGCGTCGAGGCCAAGAAGCTGCTGGCCAAGCGCGGCTACGACCCGATCCTGGGTGCCCGGCCGCTGCGTCGCACCATCCAGCGCGAGATCGAGGACCACCTCTCCGAGAAGATCCTCTTCGGCGAGCTGCGGGCCGGCCACATCGTGGTCGTCGGTGTCGAGGGTGAGGGCAAGGAGGCCAAGTTCACCTTCCGCGGTGAGGAGAAGTCGGCCGTCGCGGACACCCCGGCCGAGGTCGCCTCGTCCGGTCCGGACCTGACGAAGTAGCAACATTTAACAGACAACTTCACAGCTACCGAGCCCCCGGCGTCCGCGCCGGGGGCTCGGTGCGTTCCGGCCGGCCGGACCGGGGGTGCCCGTGGGCGAGGGCGGATGGCCTCGCGGCGGGCTGGTGCGGGTGCGTCCGATTTCTCAGTAAGCTTTAACGGACATACGGTTGACATATGGTCAGCTGATGGGAAGTTGCGCAGGATAGCGCCGTGGCCATGTCATGGTCAAGGGCTATCTTTTTTGTCCACGCTTGTATCAAATGACGTCCACCTGTCTTTCATTTTGGTTTGCCGGGCTTTGGCCAAGAGCTGGCCCCGGTCGGGGAGGACGTCACAACTTTGAAGAACATCAGGAGATCCGCTGCGGCTGCCACGGCCGCAGCGGTCATAGTCGCGCTCGGCGCGGGCCTGTTCCCGGCCACCGCCGTCGCCGCGGGCTCGGCTCCCGCACCCAGGGACCCGGCCGACGCCGTCCAGTCCGCCAACATCGAGCACAACCTGCCGGGCCCGCTGACCGAGAAGGTCGAGGCCGAGCAGAAGGCCGCCACCGAGCAGCTGATCGCGGGCACCGCCCAGGTCGAGCAGCACAACGGCAGCAGCAGCATCAAGCTGGGCAAGGACAAGTACGTGGAGCTCGGTCGCGAGCGCACGGACAAGATCTTCACCATCCTCGTCGACTTCGGCGACCAGGTGGACAACACCACCAAGACCGCAGACGGCAAGGTCATGTACGGCGGTGAGGCCGGCCCGAAGCACAACGAGATCGAGAAGCCGGACCGCGCCAACGACAACTCGACCGCCTGGCAGGCCGACTACAACCAGCAGCACTTCCAGGAGCTGTACTTCTCCAAGGACAAGCCCTCGCTGAAGACCTTCTACGAGAAGCAGTCCTCGGGCCGCTACTCGGTCGACGGCGTGGTCTCGGACTGGGTGCGGGTGCCGTGGAACGAGGCCCGGTACGGCTCGGACTACTGCGGCTCCAACGTCTGCGACAGCGCCCAGGACCTGATCCGCGACGCCGTGGACATCTGGTACAAGGACCAGATCGCCAAGGGCCAGACCAAGGAGCAGCTCAAGGCCACCCTGGCGTCGTACGACCAGTGGGACCGCTACGGTTCCCACAACGACGGGAACTTCAACCAGCCCGACGGGTACATCGACCACTTCCAGATCGTGCACGCCGGTGAGGACAAGTCGGCCGGCGGCGGCAAGCAGGGCAGCAAGGCCCTGTGGGCCCACCGCGCGTACGCCTACGGCAACCTGAACGGCCAGGCGGGCCCGGCCGACAACAAGCTCGGCGGCGTCCAGGTCGGCGACTCCGGCTTCTGGATCGGCGACTACACGATGCAGCCGGAGAACGGCGGCCTCGGCGTCTTCGCCCACGAGTACGGCCACGACCTCGGTCTGCCGGACCTCTACGACACCGCCGGCACCGGCATCGACAACTCGGTCGGCTTCTGGTCGCTGATGTCCTCCGGTTCCTGGCTGGGCGAGGGCAAGGGCGCCATCGGCGACATGCCGAACGACCTCGACGCCTGGAGCAAGCTCAAGCTCGGCTGGCTGAAGTTCGACAAGGCCAAGGCCGGCACCGAGTCGACCCACCACATCGGCCCGGTCGAGTACAACAGCAGCCTCCCGCAGGCCCTGGTCGTCGAGCTGCCGAAGAAGACCATCCCCACCGACATCAACAAGCCCGCTTCGGGCAAGAGCGAGTGGTGGAGCGGCAGCGCCGACAACCTGAACGTCACGCTCACCCGTGACATCGACCTGACCGGCAAGACCAAGGCCAGCCTGAACGCCAAGGCCTGGTACGAGCTGGAGGCGAACTTCGACTACGCCTTCGCCGAGGTCTCCACCGACGGCGGCACCAACTGGACCGCCCTGGACGGCACCTGGAACGGCAAGCCGATCACGAAGGACGCCGGCGGCCGCGCGGCCCTGACCGGCCTCACCGCCGCCTGGGGCGACGTGTCCTTCTCGCTGGACGCCTACGCCGGCAAGGCCGTCAAGGTCCGCTTCCACAACACCACCGACGGTGGCCTGCACTACCGCGGCTTCGCCGTCGACGACATCTCGGTGACCGCCGACGGTTCGACGATCTTCAGCGACGACGTCGAGAACGGTGACAACGGCTGGGTGGCCAAGGGCTTCACCCGCTTCGCCGGCAGCTACACCAAGGACTACGGGCAGTACTACATCGCGGAGAACCGCCAGTACGTCTCGTTCGACCAGACCCTGAAGACCGGCCCGTACAACTTCGGTTGGGGCAACAGCCGGCCGAAGTGGGTCGAGTACTACCCGTACCAGCCCGGTCTGCTGATCTGGTTCTGGGACGAGTCGCAGCCCAACAACAACGTCAGCGCCCACCCGGGCCACGGTCTGATCCTGCCGATCGACTCGCACCCGACCCCGCTCAAGTGGAGCGACGGCGCCCTGCTGCGTCCGCGCATGCAGGGTTACGACTCGACCTTCGGCTCGCGCAAGACCAGCCAGCTGACCCTGCACAAGAACGGCGTCGAGACGATCGTCCCGAAGGCCAAGGGTGTCGACGAGTTCTCGGACCTGAAGTCGTGGTGGTCCAAGGACAACCCGTACAGCGGCGTGGACGTCCCGAAGACCGGTACCAGCATCGAGGTCGAGAACGAGTCCTCGAACTACCTGGAGACCTGGATCCGGGTCCGCCCGGTCGACAACTGATCGGTCGAGCAGTAGCGATCAGCCTGTGACCAGGCGGTTCTGACCCACCACGTCCGGCCCGTCCCCGCATCGCGCGGGGGCGGGCCGGACGCTTTCCGGTCAGGCCCCGCCGCGGCTCCCGCCGGCCCCGGCGCCCCGGGCCGGCAGCCGGTCCAGGAAGGCGGCGGCCGCCTCGGCGACGTCCGCCGGCGTCCAGTCGAGCGCGGACGCCGACACCGTGACCTCCGTCATCGCCAGGCCCGGCAGGTCCCGCTCGCGCCAGCCGCCGAACAGGGCGACCCCGGTCTCCTCCGCCAGCCCCAGCCCGGCCTCGTCCAACTCCCCGGCGGCGTACGGCAGCCAGAGCTGGAACTGGTGGGTGTGCGGCGGGGCCGGGTGCACCCGGGCGCCGGGGACCGCCGCGAAGGCCGCGTCCAGCGCCTCGGCGACCACCTTGGCGTGCGTCACGTACCGCTCCAGCAGCGGGAGTCGGGCGTCCAGCCCGGCCAGCGCGGCGAGCGCCGCCGGCCACTGCTGGTAGAGCTGGCCGCCGTACCGGTGCCGCCAGGCCTTGGCGGTGCGGACGAAGCCCCGCGAACCGGCCAGCGCGGCGCCGCTGATGCCGCCGAGCGTCTTGTAGAAGGACACGTAGACCGAGTCGGCCAGCGCGACGATCTCCGGCAGCGGGTGCCCGAGGTGGAACACCGACTCCCAGATCCGGGCACCGTCCAGGTGCAGGGCCGCGCCGCACTCCTCCCGGACGACCCCGGCCAGCGCCGCCAGCTCCGCCCAGTCGGGCAGCACGAAGCCGGCCTCGCGCAGCGGCAGCTCCAGGCTGAGCGCGGCGTACGGCTCGTCGAAGGAGCGCAGCTCCGCGACGGTGGGCTGGCGCGGGGCCATGGTCGGCCAGACGCTGCGCAGGCCGGTCAGCACGCCGAGCGCGTGCCGCTCGTGCTGGTCGGTGTGGGCCAGCGGGTGGGTCGCGACGGTGCGCAGCCCGGCCGCCTCGGCGTGGATCCGCAGGGCGACCTGCTGGGCCATGGTGCCGGTGGGGAAGAAGGCCGCGTCCTCGGTGCCGAGCAGGTCGGCGACCGTGCGTTCCAGGGTGCGGACCACGCCGTCGCCGTACTGGTCCGGGCGGTGGTCCAGGTCGTGGCCGCCGCCCTCCCCCGCGAGGGCGGCGAGGCGTTCGCGCATGCTCTGCGGCCGGTCGCCGGACAGGATCCGCTCGCAGCCGCGCAGGGCGGCGAAGCGGCGGTCCGGCAGGCTCGGGCGGTCATTGCCGTCGAGGTCTTCGCTCCTGTTGCCATACATGCGTCGATGGTCCCCCAGCGGGCCCGCCAGGTCAGCGGGGCGGACGGCGGAAAGGGGTGTGCGGCCGACCCAAACCCTGGACGGGCGTGGCGCTGGTCACACCGGCCGGGCTCCCGCCGGGCGCGGTACGACCGGCGGTAGTAGCCCGGCCGCGGGCGCGGGCGGCCTGCCGCAGACCGGTGACAGACGATCGGATCTCATGATCATTACTCCGTCAGCTTGAATCTCCGGCGCAACGCCGACTACACGCCGTAGTACGTCACGCCGTTTGGGACTCCGCTCGGTGACCGTTACACCTGAGTGGTCCCCCGCTCAGCACGCGCCCGAACGGGCACTTCGTGCTGCCCTCGTCCACCGTGAGGTACGGCTACCGATGTCCTCTGTCCCGCCCGTGGGGCCGGTCCTGCGCCGGCTCGCCGCCCGTACGGCGGCCCAGGCGGCGGCCTGGCAGCCCCGGCTCGGCCATGCCGCCCGCACCCATGCCGCGCCGCTGCGCGCGCTCGCCGCGCCCCGGCACCCGCTGCCCGGCGGGCACCCGCAGGCCGAGCGGGAGCGCGCGGTGGTCGCCGCCGGGGCGGCCGCGGTGCTGCTCGCCGGCGCGCTGCTGGTGGCCGCGCCCGGCAGCGCCTCGGCGCAGACCGTCCGGCCCACCACGCCCGGCAGCTCGGCCTTCACCGCGCCGCAGGCCGCCGTGCCCAGCCCGGGGCTGGTCCAGGTGGCCGGGCCGAGCCCGTACCGGCTGCCGAACAACGGCGACTCGGCACAGGAGTTCGTGGCGGTGGCCGCCAACCTGCTGCCGGTGGAGCCGCCCGTCGCCGGCGCGCCGGCCGAGGCCCCCGCGCCGGGGCCCGAGGCCGCGCCCGCACCGGAGCCGGCTCCGGCTCCGGCTCCGGAGTGGTCGGCCCCGGTGCCGGACGCGCCGACCAGCAATCCGTACGGGGCGGCCAACTCCGAGTACGCCGCCGGATACCACACCGGGGTGGACTTCGCGGTCGCCCCGGGCACGCCGCTGCTGGCGGTCGGGAACGCGACCGTGGTGTCGGCCGGCTGGGACGGCTCGTACGGCAAGGAGGTCGTGCTGCGGCTGGCGGACGGGCACTACGCGCAGTACGCGCACCTGTCCTCGCTCGGGGTCGCGGCCGGGGACCAGGTGTCGGCCGGCGAGCAGATCGGGCGGTCCGGGAGCACCGGCAACTCGACCGGGCCCCATCTGCACTTCGAGATCCGCACCAGCAACCGCTACGGCGCGGTGGTGAACCCGATCGCGTTCCTCGCGGGGCACGGCGTCACCGACTTCTGAGTCCGGCCCCGGCTACCGGTCCGCCCGCCTGCCCGACTGTCCGTCCGTCTGTCCGTCCGCCTGCCCGCCCGCCCGCTCAGGAATGGGCGGGGGCCGGGTGGCCGATCCGGCCGCCGATCTCCAGCGCGACCTCCCGGGCCGCCCCGATCGCGTCCTCCAGGGTGGCCGCCGGCGGCCAGGGCTCGCCCCACACGTTGTCGCCGTGGTCGCAGTCCGCGGTGTCCTGCTTGAGCAGGAACATCGCCGAGTGGACGGTGAACAGCGACATCGTGGCGCGCAGCCGCTCCCGGAAGTCGGCGTCCGGCCCGTGCACCAGCTGGATCATCGTGATCATGCGGTCCTTGAACGCCAGCCCGGCCGCGGACTCGCGCAGCGCGGGCTGGTTCTCGTGGAAGAAGCGCAGCAGCGGCGCCCGCTCGGCCATCCCGTCCGCGAAGCGGCGGATCAGCTCGTCGCGCATCTCCGGGCTCCAGGACTGCTGCCGGCCCCACGCGATGGTCTCGTCGATCGGCGCGGCCATCCGCTCCACGATGCCCAGGACGATGTCGTCCTTGGTCTTGAAGTGGTAGTAGAGCGCGGCCTTGGTGACGCCGAGGCGGTCGGCGATCTCGCGCAGCGAGGTCTGCTCGTAGCCCTGCTCGGAGAAGAGCTCCAGGGACACCTCGATGATGCGGGACCGCGTGTCGCTGCGGGGGCTGTGCGGAGTGCCCATGGCCTGCCTCATGAGTGCGTCGGTGACTGCTGCGGACCCCGGTGGCGTCCGCCCCGGGCCTATTCTCCCTGCCCAGGCAGCCGGGCGGGAAACTGGCTTGACGACCGGCTAGTAAACAACTTACCGTGCCGACGGTCCACAAACTAGCCGGGCGTCAAGTAAGTGAATCACTGCGCAGCCTCCGCCCGTCCGAAACACCCCTCCGGGAGACACCACCTCATGTCACAGTCCAAGACCACCGGCCCGGTACCGGAGGAGAAGTCAGCCGAGGAGGAGCAGCCGCGGTCACCCCGCGAGATCCGCCTCGTCATGGTCGGCCTGGTCGTCACCATGCTGCTGGCCATGCTCGACAACCTGATCGTCGGCACCGCGATGCCGACCATCGTCGGCGACCTCGGCGGCGCCGAGCACCTGTCCTGGGTCGTCACCTCGTACACCCTGGCCACCGCCGCCTCCACCCCGATCTGGGGCAAGCTCGGCGACCTCTACGGCCGCAAGGGCACCTTCCTCACCTCGATCGTGATCTTCCTGGTGGGCTCGGCGCTGTCCGGCCTGTCGCAGAACATGAACGAGCTGATCGGCTTCCGCGCCCTCCAGGGCCTGGGCGCCGGCGGCCTGATGGTCGGCGTCATGTCGATCATGGGCGCGCTGGTCGCGCCGCGTGACCGCGGCAAGTACCAGGGCATGTTCGCCGCGGTCATGGCCCTCGCCACCATCGGCGGCCCGCTGGTCGGCGGCTTCATCACCGACCACCTGAGCTGGCACTGGACCTTCTACATCAACCTGCCGCTCGGCGTGATCGCGCTCGCCGTGGTCGTCGTCACCCTGAAGCTGCCGAAGGTCCGCAACAACGCCCGGATCGACTACTGGGGCGCCATCCTGCTCACGACGGGCATCACCTCGCTCGTCCTGATCACCACCTGGGGCGGCCAGCAGTACGACTGGGGCTCCAAGCAGATCCTGGGCCTCGCCGCGCTCGCCGCCGCGACGCTGATCGCCTTCTGCTACGTCGAGCAGCGGGTGCAGGAGCCGATGCTGCCGCTGAGCCTGTTCAAGAACCTGAACTTCACCCTGGTCTCGATCATCGGCTTCATCGTCGGCTTCGTGATGTTCGGCTCGACCGTCTTCCTGCCGCTCTACCAGCAGATCGTCCAGGGCGCCTCGGCCACCAACTCCGGCCTACTGCTGATGCCGATGATGTTCGGCATGCTGGTCGTCTCGCTGGTGGTCGGCCAGGCCGTCACCAAGACCGGCAAGTACCGGATATTCCCGATCATCGGCACCATCGTGATGACCGTCGGCATGGTGCTGCTCTCCACCATGGGCACCGCGACCAGCAGCTTCACCTCCGCCTGCTGGATGGTCGTGCTCGGTGCCGGCATGGGCTTCCTGATGCAGATCACCATGCTGGTCGCGCAGAACAGCGTCGAGCTCAAGGACATGGGCGTGGCCAGCTCCACCGCCACCCTGTTCCGCACCATCGGCGGTTCCTTCGGTGTCGCGCTGTTCGGCGCCCTGTTCAACAACCGGGTCACCGACACCATGAAGGAGCGGCTGGGCGACCACGCGGCGGCCGGCGGTGGCGGCGCCGTGAAGGACCCGGGCCAGATGAGCCCGGCGGACCTGCGCAAGCTCCCCGAGAACATCCAGGACGCCTACCACCACGCGGTGTCCAACGGCATGCACACCGTCTTCCTGTGGGGTGCGGGGGTGGCCGTGGTCGCGATCGCCGCCGCGGTGTTCATGCGCGAGGTGCCGCTGCGCGGTACCGGCACGGGCAAGGCGGACAAGTCCGCCGAGGCCTCGCTGGAGGCGGCGGCCGTCTGACCGCCCTCCCGCCGACACGACGGGGGGGGCCCCCCGGGCCCCCGCCGGGGGCCGCCGCCCGGCGCGGGGCCGGCGCCCCGCGCGCGGGCGGCGGGGGGTGCGAGATGGA
>NZ_JBHWIO010000005.1:1301-11619 GCF_042732075.1 Kitasatospora sp. NPDC059812 | reverse complement strand
GGGCGACCCTCGCGGCGGGCCCCCGCCCCCCCCCCCCGCGCCCCCCCGCCGGCGCCGCGGGCGAGCGCCCCCCCCCCCCCCCGTCTCGCGTTCGTGGCCGACTACTCGTGGCCGACTACTGGGGAAGTCGGTAGACGCCCTGCTCGACGGGCTCCACCAGGCCGTCCGCGACCAGGCCGTCCAGTGCCCGGGCCCGCTGCACCGCGTCCGGCCAGACCGCGTCCAGCCGGGCCTGCGGCACCGAGCCGTGCGACTCCCGCAGCACCGCGAGCAGCTTGCCGCGCACCTGCCGGTCCGTCCCCTCGTAGGTCTGGCCCCGCCGGGCCGGGCCCTCGTACGGCGGGCGGCCGGCCCGCTGCCAGGCGCAGTGGGCGAACAGCGGGCAGCCCCCGCACTCCGGGCCGCGCGCGGTGCAGACCAGCGCGCCCAGCTCCATCACGCCGACCGCCCAGGTGGCCGCGGTCTCGGCGTCGTCGGGCAGCAGCGCCGTCGCCGTGCGGCGCTCGGCGGCCGTGGTGGCCTGGGCCGGGTACTCGACGCCGGACACCGCGCGGGCGAACACCCGGCGGACGTTGGTGTCCAGCACCACGTGCCGCTGGCGGAAGGCGAAGGAGGCGACCGCGGCGGCCGTGTACTCCCCCACCCCGGGCAGCGAGAGCAGGGTGGCGTGGTCGTCCGGCACCTCGCCGCCGTGCTCCTCGGTGATCGCCACCGCGGCCGCGTGCAGCCGCAGCGCGCGGCGCGGGTAGCCGAGCCGGCCCCACATCCGGACCGCCTCGCCGGGCGCATCGGCCGCGAGGTCCGCCGGGGTGGGCCAGCGGGTCAGCCACGCCTCCCAGGCGGGCAGCACCCGCTTCACCGGGGTCTGCTGGAGCATGAACTCGCTCACCATGATCGCCCAGGGCGTCGCCTCGGGCGTCCGCCAGGGGAGGTCGCGCTTGTCGGCCTCGTACCAGTCGAGGACGGTCGCGTGCAGCAGCGGCAGCGGCATCGGCGGCCGGACGGCGTCCGGCGCGGCGCCTGCCGGGGGGACGGGGGCGGGGGTGACGGTGATGGCAGCCATGGCCCTTCGATCCTCCCATGTCGACGGGCGCGACCGAAGCGGAGAGAAGCGCTCCGGATACCCCCGTGGATCTCCCGGAAACTTACCGCTTCAGAGCTCCCTCGAACGGCGCAAATGGCGGATCATGTGAAGGAAGGGGCGACTGTGCGGTGTTGGTGCGTCAAGCGGCACACACAGTCTCGTAGAGTTTGGGCGTGCCCTCTCTGCGTCAACCCGTGGGACCGCTGCCGGCCTCGATCTACTGGCGTCGGCGCGTCGTCGTGCTCGTCGCCGTCGCGGCGGTCGCCGCCCTGATCGCCTGGCTGATGATCGATCAGGACGGGGGCGGTGACGGCGGCTCATCGAGCAAGGCCGCGCAGGCCGTTCCGTCCCAGAGCCAGACCCCAGCCCAGTCCATCACGCCCGGCGCGTCCCCGAGCGGCCCTGCGGCGCGCCCCGGCGGCGGCAGCGGCGGCAACGCGAGCGGCGGCCCGGTGGCCGGCTCCGGCGGCGGCGAGGTCAGCCTCAGCACCGGCGGCACCGGCGGCGGTGCCAACCCGGCTCCTGCCACCGGCGGGGGCACGGGTGGCGGTGCGGCGGCGGGCGGCGGTGCAGCCGGCAGTTCCGGCGGCGCGGGCGGCACGGGCGGCGGCGCCCCGGTGGTGAACACGCCCGAGGTGATGGCGCTTCCGGTCTGCGCCTCCTCGCAGGTCACCCTGGAGCTGGCCAGCGCGCAGAACTCGTACCAGCCCAAGGACAAGCCGCGGCTCTCGCTCACCGTGAAGAACGCCTCCGGCGCCAACTGCCGGGTGGACCTGGGCCGGGCGGCCTCCGCGATCACCGTGACCGCCAGCAACGGCGACCGGGTCTGGTCCTCGGGCGACTGCCCGTCCGACCGCGGCAGCAGCTGGGTGCAGATCCCGGCCAACAACGGCCTGACCGAGACGTTCACCTGGGACCGCAGCCGCAGCAAGCCGCAGTGCGCCACCGCCGACCCGGCGCCCCCCGCGGCGGGCACCTACCTGGTGGTCGCCGACCTCACCGGGCTCTCCGGCGGCCAGGTCTCGGCGCGCTCCTCGATCCGCCTGGACAGCTGAACCCCCCTCGACTCAACTCGAAGCCCCCGGCCGACGCGGCCGGGGGCTTCGGCGCCTCACGGGCCGGTCGGGGTGCGCCGGTCGGGGTGGCTCGACGAGGGGGGACTCGACGGGGTGACTCGGCGGGGTGCACGACGGCCCCCGGGGCGTTCCCCGGGGGCCGTGCGCGGCGGTGCGTCAGGTCGGACGTGGCGCCTGGTCAGACGTAGCGCTCCAGGATGGACGATTCGGCCAGCCGGGACAGGCCCTCGCGGACCGAGCGGGCCCGGGTCTCGCCGACGCCCTCGACCGTCTGCAGGTCGTCGATGCTGGCGGCGAGCAGCTTCTGCAAGCCGCCGAAGTGCTCGACCAGGCGCTCTATCACCGTGTTGGGCAGGCGCGGGATCTTCGCCAGCAGCCGGTAGCCGCGCGGCGAGACCGCGGAGTCCAGCGACTCCGGGGAGCCCGAGTAGCCGAGCGCCTTGGCGACCGTCTGAAGGTCCAGCAGCTCGGCGTGGGTGAGCGCCTCCAGGTCGGCCAGCACCTCGTTGACCGTCCGGCCCTTCTTGGCGGCCCGCTCCGGGAAGTAGTCCCGGGCGACCAGTTCGCGCTCCGGCTCCACGCCCGCGATCAGCTCGTCCAGCTGGAGCGAGAGCAGCCGGCCGTCGATACCGAGTTCCAGCACGTAGCCGGCGATCTCGGTGGCGATCAGCCGGACCATCTCCAGCCGCTGGGCGACGGCGGTGACGTCCCGGACCGTCACCAGGTCCTCGATCTCCAGCGCCGACAGCGTGCCGGCCACCTCGTCCAGGCGCAGCTTGTAGCGCTCCAGGGTGGCCAGCGCCTGGTTGGCGCGGGACAGGACGGTGGTGGAGTCCTCCAGCACCCGGCGGGTGCCGTTGACGTACATCGCGATCAGCCGCATCGAGTGCGAGACCGCCACCACCGGGAAGCCGGTCTGCCGGTTGACCCGCTCCGCGGTGCGGTGGCGGGTGCCGGTCTCGTCGGTGGGGATGGTGGAGTCCGGCATCAGGTGCACGCCGGCCCGGACGATCTTGGTGATGTCCTTGTCCAGCACCACCGCGCCGTCCAGCTTGCACAGCTCGCGCAGCCGGGTCGCGGTGAACTCGACGTCCAGGACGAAGCCGCCGGTGCAGATCGACTCGACCGTCTTGTCGAAACCGAGCACGATCAGGCCGCCGGTGTTGGCCCGGAGCACCCGCTCCAGGCCGTCGCGCAGCCCCGTGCCGGGTGCGATGGCACTGAGGGAGGCCCGCAGCAGGGCCTCCTCACGGGAGGCCTTGTCCGCCCCCCGGTCGCTGGCTGCCACGTGACTCCTCCGGTCGACCCCGTGCCGCGCGCCTCGCGCCGTGCGCCGGTCCGCGGTCTGTTGCTCTGTCGCTCAGTACCGCTCGGTACTGCCTTCTGGCCAATGAGACTGGGGAAAGTCTAACTGCGTGCGGCATCGACAGGGCTTGGGTCAGCGCAGTTCGTCGGAGTCGACCGGCTCCCAGCCCTCCATCAGCTCCTCCGGGTGCGCGACGACCCGGGCCGCGCGCGGGGCCGGCGGCGCCGACGGCGCCTCAGCACGCGCCTCAGCACGCGCCTCAGCGCGCGGCTTGGCGGCGGCCCGGCGACGGCCCGGGATGGCCCGCAGCGCCTCGCCGATGTCGGCCACCTCGACCACCTTCATGCCCGGCGGCACCTTGCCCGGATCCGGCGGGACGAGGGCGTGCGTGAAGCCCAGCCGGTGCGCCTCGGCGAGCCGCCGCTGCACCCCCGTCACCCGCCGTACCTCGCCCGCCAGACCGACCTCGCCGATCGCCACCAGGTTGCTGGGCAGCGGGGTGTCCGAGGAGGAGCTCGCCACCGCGAGCGCGATCGCGAGGTCGGCGGACGGCTCGCTCAGCTTCACCCCGCCCACCGTCGCGGTGTAGATGTCCTGCTTGCCGAGCTTCACCCCGCCGTGCCGCTCCACCACGGCCAGGATCATCGCGATCCGGGGCGACTCCAGGCCCGAGGTGGTGCGCCGCGGGGACGGGATCTGCGAATCCACCATCAGCGCCTGCACCTCCGCCACCAGCGGGCGCTTGCCCTCCAGGGTGACGGTGAGGCAGGTACCCGGGACGGGCTTGTCACGCCTGGTCAGGAAGAGGCCGGACGGATCGGCCAGGCCGACGATGCCCTCGTCGTGCAGCTCGAAGCAGCCCACCTCGTCGGTGGCGCCGTAGCGGTTCTTGATCCCGCGGATGAGCCGCAGCCGGGCGTGCCGGTCCCCCTCGAAGCTGAGCACCACGTCCACCAGGTGCTCCAGCAGGCGCGGGCCGGCGATCTGGCCGTCCTTGGTGACGTGGCCGACCAGCAGCGTCGCCATGCCGCGCTCCTTGGACACCCGGATCAACGCGCCCGCCACCTCGCGGACCTGGGCCGGACCGCCGGGGGCGCCGTCCAGCTCGGCGGAGGCGATGGTCTGCACCGAGTCCAGGATCAGCAGACCGGGGTTGACCGCGTCGATGTGCCCGAGCACCGCGCCGAGGTCGGACTCGGCGGCGAGGTAGAGGTGCTCGGAGAGCGCGTTGATCCGGTCGGCGCGCAGCCGGACCTGACCGGCCGACTCCTCGCCGGTGACGTAGAGCGTGCGGTGCCGGTCGGTGGCGGCCTTGGCCGCGACGTCCAGCAGCAGGGTGGACTTGCCGACGCCGGGCTCGCCGGCCAGCAGGACGACCGCGCCGGGGACCAGCCCGCCCCCGAGCACCCTGTCCAGCTCCGGCACGCCCGTCGAGCGGGCCGTCGCGACCTGGCCGTCCACCTGGCCGATCGGACGGGCCGGCGAGCTGACCGGGCCCGCGGCCGTCGTCCGGATCGGCACCGCGCCGTACTCCTCGACCGTGCCCCAGGCGTTGCACTCCGGGCAGCGGCCGACCCACTTGGGCAGCTGGTTGCCGCACTCGGTGCAGCGGTACGCCGGGCGCGGCTTGGCGGTGGTCTTGGTACGGGCAGCCATGCGGCCCACCGTAGCGCCTGGGTCCGACAACGCCCTGCTCCGCCGGAACCGGGCCCGAACTCCACCGGAACCGGGCCCAAACCCACACAGATGGGCGATGTTGTTACCCGAAAGAAGTACATACACGGCGAATGGCCGAGGTACGCCGCCCGCCGTCTCTACCGTCGGACGGGTGACAACGCGTACTGAAGGGCCGCCGGCCGCCGTGCTGGCGGCGTACGACCGGCAGGTGGACGGCCTGTTCACCTACTGTCTCTCGGTGCTGTGCGAGCACGACGCGGCCGCCGGCGCCCTGCGCGAGGCCCGCGAGCTGGCACGGCGGCACGGCGCCCGGCTGACCGAGCCCGGGCTGGTCCGGGCCTGGCTGTTCTCGCTGGCCCGGTACTGCTGCCTGCGGCGGCTCGCGGACGGCGCCGGGCGGGACGCCACGGCGGAGCCGACCGAGGCCGAGGCGGCCCGGCGGCGGCGCGAGCTGGCCTCGCTCGCCTGGCCGGAGGCGGCCGGCACCGACCCGGAGCAGCGCGAGGCGCTGGAGCTGTCCGTCCGGCACCGGCTGACCCCGCACGAGGTGGCGGCGGTGCTGGGCCTGCCGTTCGAGCGGACCCGCGCGCTGCTCGCCGCCGCCGAGGCGGAGGTGGCCCGGACCAGGGCGGCGCTGCTGGTGCTCGGGGTGGGCAGCTGCCCGGTGCTGGACCAGCTCGGCGGGGCCGGGGCGGAGTCCTGGCGGGACTGGGTGCTCGGCCCGGCGCTGCGCCGGGAGCTGGTGCAGCACGTGGTGGACTGCCCGACCTGCCGGGGGACGGCGGAGCGGGTGGCCGGCGAGGTGGCGGAGGGCTCGGCGGGGCTGTCCGGGCTGCCGTTGCTGGCGGCGCCCGCCCCCGCCCCGGTGCCCTCCCCGGCGCCCTCGGGCGAGGGAGGCGAGGGAAGCGAGGGAGCGGCGTACCTGCCGTCGGCGGCCGGGGCGGTGCGGCGGGCGGGGGCGGCGCCGGTGGCCGAGTCGGGGCTGCGGTTCGACCAGGGCGGCTTTCCCCGGCACCGGGCGCCGGACGCGGGCCGGGCGCTGGCGGTGCGTCGGCGGGTGGTGACCACCGGGGTGCTCGCGGCCGTCCTGGCGGCGCCGGTGGTCGCCCTGTGGGCTGGGCACCGGAGCAGCGGGGAGGGGACGGCGGCCGCGGTGTCCACGGTGCGGGTGGAGGAGGCCGGGCGGACGGGCGGGCAGCAGCCGTCGAAGCCGTGGCCGGCGGCGGGCACGACGGCGGGCACGGGGCTGCCGGGGGTGCCGGGGATGGAGTTGGCGGGTGCGGGGGCGGGGGGTGCAGAAACGTTGCCCCTCGGCTTTCCACGGCTGACCCTCCAGGGCCCGGCGGTCCCGGTACCGGCCCACGGGGCGACCCCGATCGGCAGTCCGACCCTGGTCGCCGCCCCCGCACCCGCCGTCGGCCAGGCACCCGCGCCCGGCGGCGGCCCGGGCGGCGCCGAACCGGCCCCGGCCGGGCTGCTCACCGTCGAGGCCGCCGAGTACGGCAGCCGGACCGTCCTCACCCTCACCGACTCCGGCACCACCGAGATCCATTGGCACGCCGTGACGGACGCCGGCTGGCTGCGGCTCAGCCGCGACTCCGGCACCCTCGCACCGGGCCAGCGGATCACCGTGACCGTCACCGTGGACGAGGACCTCGCGCCCACCGCGCACTGGACCGCCCGGATCGCGCTGCCGCCCTCGCAGGCGGTGGTCACCCTGGAGGGCGGACCGCACAACCGGGGCGGCTCGGCTTCCTCCCCCGCTGCTCCGGGGACGTCGGCATCGGCGTCGGCGTCGGCCACGACGGACCCGCAGCCGAGCAGTTCGCCGCAGCCGTCGGTGCCGGCCACGGCGGCTCCGTCCCCGTCGGGGTCGCCGTCGTCCTCCGCTCCCTCGTCGTCGCCGTCCTCCTCGGCGTCGTCCTCGTCTTCGCCTTCGCCTTCGTCGTCGGCATCGGCATCGGCATCGGCGTCCGCGCACCCGTCCTCGCCACCGCCCTCGGGCACCCCGACGGGCACCGCGACCCCGGCTCCGCACTGAGCGTCCGGTGTCCCCCTCGACGTCCGCGCCCGGTGGCGACGGCGGTCAGCTCCGGTCGATCGGCGGCACCCGGTAACTGCCGTCCAGCACGGCCGGCTTCGGCTGGTAGAGCCGGATGATCGGCCGGAACTCGCCGACCGGGGCGGGCAGCCAGTTGGCCGCCTCCACCTCGTCCTCGGGCTGCTCGTGCTGGAGCGTCAGGGTGAGCGAGCCGTCCGCGCCGTACACCAGGCCCGGGGTGCGGTCGCCGATCGTGTAGCGCTCGATCGGGTTGTCCACCAGGTAGTAGTCCGGCAGCGCGTACATCGTGACGGACCAGAACGCCTCGGCGGGCGGCGGCTGGTCGAACCGCAGCGTGTAGCGGTGCGCACCGCTGAGCGGGCGGCCGCCGGAGTCGTCGTAGGTCATCGCGAACGAGGCCTCGTAGGCGTGGTTGCCCCAGAGGCCGGCCCGGGCGGCGGCGGCCCGGCTGAGGTAGCCGGCGCGGCGGTCGGGGATGCGCCACTCGGGGTCGTCGAGGGTGCCGGGGCCCAGGTGGTCGATGTTGTAGTCGAACAGGTGGAGCGCCGAGCGCCACTCGCCGGGCGGGTGGTCCTCGGGCGGGCGGGTGGCGTCCTCGACCCGTTCGCGGCCGGCGGCCAGGCCCTTGGCCAGCGAGAGGGTCCAGTCCGCGGCGGCCGCGCGGTACGGCGAGGTGCCCTCGTCGAGCAGGCCGAGCGGGGCGAAGCGCTGCTGGTACTCGACGTCCGGACCGGCCGGTGGGAAGGCCTGCATCCAGACCCGAAGCCGTTCGAAGAAGGCCAGCCGCTCGGGCACCTCCGGATCGGGCTCGGGCAGTCCGGCGACCAGCCCGCCGGGCTCAAGCGGCTCCAGGGTGAGGGCCTTCTGGAGGGCCTTGACCCGGCGGAGGTCGTCCGGCCCGGTGCAGGCGAAGCGGCCGACGATGGTCGCCACCGTGGTCGGCGCCTCGATCACCCGGGCCGGGTCGGACGGGGTGCCGTGCCAGCCGGGCGGGACGATCAGCCAGGTCTGCTCGCCGGTGCCGGTGGCACGGCTGCCGACGTAGGCGACGTTGTCCGTCCACGCGCCGACGACCTGCAGCACGTAGTAGGCGCCCGCGGTGTCCGGGACGCGCAGCACCTGCGGGCCCTCGGAGAGGTCGAGCTGGGCGATCGAGTAGAGGGTGTCGTTGTTGACCGAGACGAAGTGGTCCTTGGGCCCGGCCAGCCGGGTGGCGTGGCTGAAGTGGTTGAACGACGCCGCCGGCAGGGTGCCCAGGCCGCCCCGGGAGAAGCGCTCGACCATGGTGAGGTCGGCGACGAGCGGGTAGCCGTAGACGTAGGCGTCGGCGGCCAGGGCCTCCAGCTCGGGGTGGTTCATCGGGGTGTCCTTCGTCCGGTCGGCGCGGTCTCTGCGGTGCGGATCTCTGCGGTGCCGATTTCTGCGGTGCGGGTCAGCTCGGGTCAGCTCGGGCCAGCTCGGGTCAGCTCGGGTCGAGCGGCGGGAGGTGCCAGCGGCCGTCGAGGACGGACCGGTCCGGGCCGTGGAGCCGGACGACGACCGTGAACGGGCCGTCCGGGGCGGGCAGCCAGTTGGCGGAGTGCTGGGCGTCGGCGGGCCGCTTGTGCCGGAGGTGGAGGGTGAGCCCGCCGTCCGGGTCGCGGACCAGGCCGGGGGTGCGGTCGCCGATCGCGTAGCGGTCCAGGGTGTTGTCGACCAGCAGGCGGTCCGGGAGCGCGTACATGGTGGCGGACCAGAAGTACCGGGCCGGCGGCAGGTCGTCCGGGCCGAAGCGGACGGCGTAGTCGCTGTCGCTGGCGTTCGGCGGCCGGTTGCCCGCGCTGTCCGCCGCCCAACCGCCGCACCATACTTCCTCGGTGGGCAGCCCGTAGCGGCCGAGCCTGGCGCCGAGGGCCTGGCGGAGGAAGTCCCCGCCGATCCGCTCACGGGTGCCGAAGAGTGCGGCCGGCGTGGTGGGTTCGGATTCGGCGGCGGCGCGCTCCAGCCGTGCGCGGCCGTCCGCGATACCGCGCTCGATCTCGGCCCGGACCTCGATCGGCAGCGTGGCGGGCTCGAACTCGCCGCGCCCGTCGACGCCGAGGTCGGTGAGGCGGCCGCGCAGGTCGACCTCGGCGGGCGGCAGCTCGACGGGCCCGCGGAGCGGGAAGAAGCCGAGCAGGAAGTCGAGGAAGCTGAGGAACTCGACGGTGTCCAGCACCTCCTCGCGCCAGACCGGCCAGACCGGCTCCGGCGCGGGGGCGGGCGCCGGGGTGCCGGCGTACTCGTGCAACGGGCGCAGCCGGTACTGCTGCTGGACGGTCTTCAGTTCGGCGATGTCCGCGGGGGTGTCGCCGGTGAGGTGGGTGCGCCCGAGGATGCCGACCAGGCGGGTGGCGGTGCGGAGCACGCCCCGGATGCCGGGCGGGGGCTCGCCCTGCCAGTCGGGGCCGGCCACCAGGTAGTCGCCGGCCTCCTGGCCGGTGCTCCGGGCGCCGACGAACCCGGCGTACACGGTGTCGAGTTCGTGCAGCGGGAGGACGTAGTAGCGGTCCGCGGCCGGGACGGACACCACCCACGGTTCGGCGCGCAGGTCGAGCCAGGCCCAGGAGTGCGGGGTGTCGTTGTCGGGGGAGGCGACGTCGGTGTCGGCCGGGGTGAACGGCTGCGAGCGGTGACGGAAGACGCCGAAGCCGCCGACGTACCCGGGGTCCGCGTCGTCCAGTGCCTGCGCGTACAGGGTGCGGTAGTTCTGCAGGATCGGGTAGGCACGGATCCAGGCCTCGGCGGCGGTCGCGCGGATCGTGGCCGGGTCCACGAGTGCCGGGTTGGCCATGCTCGTCGCTCTCCCCAGTGCACGGAAGGCCGGCGGCGCAGGCGCGCACCGGAATTCGGGACATACGAGTACATAGGGGATGCTATGCGGGGTGGGGCGGGTCAGCATGTCGGGTGGCCCGATGCTTCCCGGGCGCCCGTCGGCCACCGGCCACCGGCTACCGGCGCTGACACGGGTACGGGTGTGGGTGCGGGCGCCGGGCCCGGGGGGGGGGGGGGGGGGGCGCGCCCCCGCGCGCCCCGCCCCCAGCGACTCGGAGGGGCGGCGCCCGCAGAGCGCGACCGGGGCGCCGCCGAGACCC
>NZ_JBHWIO010000005.1:0-1291 GCF_042732075.1 Kitasatospora sp. NPDC059812 | reverse complement strand
CGGCCGCCCACCGCCACCGGGTTCCGGGGTGTCAAAGGGGTTGGGTTGGGGGGGGGGGGGCGGGGCCGGTTGTGGGAAGTCGGACCGGCCGACTTCCCACTCCCGACGAGTCCGGTCAGCCGAGTCCGGCCGGACCAGCCCGGTCGGACCAGCCCGGTCAGTGGCTGCGGCGGGTGACCAGTTCGGCCAGCACTAGCAGTTCGTCGGCCGCCGACGGCTCCGGGACGGCCGTGGCCAGCTGCGCCATCGCCGCCGCCATCCGCTCGCAGGACTCGCCCTGCGCCCAGCCGCGGCCGCCGGCGCCTTCGACGGACGCCGCGCACTGCGCCAACTCCTCAGGGCTGAGCTGGCGTTCGAGGGCGTACAGCCCGGCGAGCCGGGCCCCCTCGGGGGTGCCGGAGCCCAGCGCCGCGACCACCGGCAGCGACTTCTTCCGGGCGACCAGGTCCGCGCCCACCGGCTTGCCGGTCACCGCCGGATCGCCCCAGATGCCGATCAGGTCGTCGATCAGCTGGAACGCCAGGCCGATCTCCCGGCCGAAGCCGTCCATCGCCTGCGCGGCCTCCTCCGACCCGCCGCCGTACAGGGCGCCCATCGCGCAGGCGGCGCCGAGCAGGGCGCCGGTCTTGGCCTCCGCCATCGCCAGGCACTCGGCGAGCGAGACGTCGCTGCGCTGCTCGAAGGCGCAGTCGATCTGCTGGCCCTCGCACAGCTCGACCACGCAGTCGGTGAGCCGGCGGACCGAGCTCCGGGCGGCCGGGTGGGCGTCCTCGGCGAGCAGGCGCAGCGCCAGCGAGTGCATGGCGTCCCCGGCCAGGATGGCCTCGGTGGTGCCGAACACCCGCCAGGCGGTGGGCCGGTGGCGGCGCGTCTCGTCCCGGTCGATGACGTCGTCGTGGAGCAGCGTGAAGTTGTGCACCAGCTCGACGGCGGCGGCCGCGGCGGTGGCCTCGGCGGTCGTGCCGCCGAGTGCCTGGGTGGCGGCGAGGACCATGGCGGGCCGGATCGCCTTGCCGGAGGGGGCGTCGGCGGGCGAGCCGTCCGCCTCCCACCAGCCGAAGTGGTAGCCAGCGACCTTGCGCATCGCGCCCGGCAGTGAGTCGACGGCGGCCCGCAGGACCGGGTCGACCAGGTTGCGGGCCCGGGCGAGGACGTCCGCCGCCTCGTTCCCCTCTTTGTGGTCCCGCTCCAGTGTGGAGCTCGTCATGGGTTTCTCCCCCTGTCGGCCTGCGGTGAGGCGGCCTGGTGTGAGGTGCCGGTCGTGGGTCGGCCGACCCGGTCGGTGGCCGGG
>NZ_JBHWIO010000004.1:184835-188531 GCF_042732075.1 Kitasatospora sp. NPDC059812 | reverse complement strand
CCCGGGCCGTCGAGCGCGGCGGCGCCACCGCGGCCGGGCTGACGGCGGGCCTGTTCGATCTGCTGACCGCGCAGATACCCGGGGCCCGGGCCCCGGTGGCGCGGGTGAGCACCCGCCGCCCCGGGGGGACCCCCCCACCCGGTGGGCGCCCCCCCCCCCCGCCGTTCGTTCCGGACGGGGTGGAGCCGCGGAACCGGGCCGGACGGGGGTTTGGCCGCCCCGGCCCCGCGTCCGGCGTCAGGAGTCGCGTCGAACAGCCTCGACGCGACGGCGCCGGAGCACCATGCCGGCCCAGCCCACGCTGATCGCGGCGGCGCCGGCCAGCAGCAGCGGGCCGGTGGCCGACGTGCCGACGGCCGCGGCGGCGGTCGGGATCACGGCGCCGGCCGGGGAGTTGGGGTCGCCGCCGTGGCCGTGGTGGGCGACCGTGGACTTGGGTGCGTCGGCCGCGATCTGCGCGTCGCTGGGCGCGGCCGGGGCCTGCGCGGCGAGCGCCGAGACGGCCGGGGCACCGGCCGCGGTGGCCGCGCCGAAGTCGACGTCGGAGCAGCTGTAGAACGCCTCCGGGCTGTCGCTGCGCTGCCAGACCGTGTACAGCAGCTGGCGGCCGGTGCGCTGCGGCAGGGTGCCGGCGTAGGTGTAGAAGCCGTTGGTGGCGGTGCGGTCGACCTGCACCTGGGCGACCGGCGTCGGGTCGAGGTCCGACCACTTCAGCGGCTTGGTGGGGTCGTAGCCCGGCTTGGTGATGTAGACGGTCTGGGTGCCCACGTGGGGCGCGGTGGTGCGGAACTGGAAGGTGAAGGCGCCCGCCTTGACCGCGGTGGCCGGCCAGTCGGTGCGCGGCCAGTCCAGGGCCTGGTACTTGTCGCGGTTGGCCGAGCAGAGCTTGCCGTCCGGGATCAGCGCCTGGTGGTTGCCGGCCGCGTTGGCGATGTTGACCTCGTTCCAGTCGTACAGCGGCTGGGTGCCGCTCGCGGCGACGAGGTCCTTGCAGATCTGGGACACCGGGTGCTCGGGGCCCTCGGCGTAGCAGGCGGCGACCCGGCTGACCGGGTTGGTCATGGTGCCGTGGGCGCTGGCGGTGCCTGCGGTGGAAACGGCCACCGCGAGGGCCGCGGCGCCGACCGCGCCGACGGACAGGGCACTTCGCTTGATGGACATGGGGTGGGGACTCCTTGACCGTCGTTCCGGGCGGGTGTGGGGGGGAGCGGACACGCCTGCCCGTTCGGGGGCCGCCGGCCCGGACCGCGGCCCCCTGGCCAGAGCGTATGATTGGTCTGGACCAGCTGGCAATAGTCGTGCGTGCCACGCTTCCTGACGGACTGTAGGCCCCCGAACAGGGCAAAGGCCCGACGGAACGGCCGGGTTAGGCGTTCCATCGGGCCCGCTTAAGGCTCCGGAAAGGTCGTCGGA
The DNA here is from genome assembly GCF_042732075.1 of Kitasatospora sp. NPDC059812. Lineage (NCBI taxonomy): Bacteria > Bacillati > Actinomycetota > Actinomycetes > Kitasatosporales > Streptomycetaceae > Kitasatospora > Kitasatospora sp. NPDC059812. The sequence continues at coordinate 187,118 of NZ_JBHWIO010000004.1, read as the reverse complement.
CGGCCGTTCGGGCGGTCAGGCCGCCGCCGGCCGCAGGCCGGTCACAGGAACGCCTTCCCCTCGCCCCGGTACGTCGGGACGGTCCGGACGATCCGGTCGCCCTCGATCAGGCGCAGTTCGGTGAAGCGCTCGCACAGTTCGCCCGCCTTGGCATGCCGGAACCAGACCCGGTCGCCGATCAGCAGGTCGTCCGCGGCCGCGCCGAGCAGCGGGGTCTGCACCTCCCCGGCGCCCTCCATCGGGTCGTAGCGCAGCCCCTGCGGCAGGTACGGCACCGGCGAGCGGTCCGGGCCGGCCGCGCCGGAGGCGGGGTAGCCGCCGCCGAGCACCGTCACCACGCCGACGCCGGGGCGGCGCACCACCGGCTGGCCGAACAGCGCGGCCGGACGGCCTTGGAACGAGCGGTAGTTGTCGAACAGCCGGGGCAGGTAGAGCCCGGAGCCCGCCGCGACCTCGGTGACCGCGCGCTCGGCCACGGTGGACTCCACGCTGCCGGTACCGCCGCCGTTGACGAACTCCAGCTCGGCCACCCGCCGCAGCCGCCGGACCACGGCCGCCCGCCGCTCGGCCAGTTCGGTCCTGGCCCTGGCCTGCATCAGCCGGATCAGCTGCGAGCGCAGCGGCCGGCCGGGCACCTGGTCGCCCACCCCGGCGACGTGCCCCTCGTAGGCCATCAGGCCGACCACCCGGAAGCCCCGGCGGTGCTGGACGAGTTCGGCGAAGGCGCCGAGGTCCTCGGGGGTGCGCAGCGGGGAGCGCCGGGCGCCCACCCGGACCCGCCCGCCGAGCAGGTGCAGCGCGGTGTCCAGCTCCAGGCAGACCCGGACCTCGGCGTCGCCGCCGCGGGCCTTGTCGATCAGGTCCAGCTGGGCGGGGTCGTCGAGGACGACGGTGACCTCGTTGGCGAGCGCCGGATCGGCGGTCAGCTCGGTGTACCCGGACCGGTCGGCGGAGGGGTAGGCGAGCAGGACGTCGCGCACGCCGGTACGGGCCAGCCAGAGCGACTCGTCGAGGGTGTAGCTCATCACCCCGGCGAAGCCGTCCACGGCCAGCGCGCGGTCCAGCAGCGCCCGGCAGCGCACCGACTTGCTGGCCACCCGGACCGGCTTGCCGGCGGCCCGGCGCACCAGGTCGGCGGCGTTGGCGTCGAAGGCGGCGAGGTCGACGACGGCCACCGGCCCGTCCAGGTGCGCGGTGGCCCGGTCGTACCGGAGGCGGTCGGAGACCGGGGTGGGGGCGGTCGCGGGTGCGTCGAGGATCACCATGGGCGCAGGGTGCCACACCGCACTACCGGTGGGTAGGCCCCGCGTGCAGGGAAATGGGGCGGCTCGCGCGCGGTGGCATAGGGTCGGGCGGGTGGACCGCAAAGACTTCTCCAACCCGGCGTTCGTCGGCAAGGGCATCCCGAACCCCGGCTTCTCCGACGACGACGGCACCGCCGACCCGGCGCTCGCCGAGGCCCTCGCCCGCTGGTCGCAGGACCGCGCGGCCGAGCCGGAGGTGCTGGCGGCGCTGACCCCCACCCGGCTGATGGTCCCGATCGTCGCGATCCTCGGCGAGGTCGAGGTGGACGCGCACGGGCACAAGCACGAGAAGACCAGCGACATGGCCGTCCCGGTGCTGGAGGCCCCGGACGGGCGCCGCGCGCTGCCGGCCTTCACCTCGCTCGACTCGCTCGCCCGCTGGCGTGCCGACGCCCGCCCGGCGCCGACGGCGGCCCCGCAGGCCGCGATGGTCGCCTTCTCCGAGCGCGCCGACACCCTGCTGGTCGACCCGGCCGGGCCGGTGCCGTTCCAGCTGAGCGGTGCCCGGCTGCGGGCGCTCGCGGAGAACCGCCCGTTCCTGCCGCCGGCCCGGGACCCGGAGGTGCGCGAGGCGGTCCGCGGGCTGCTGGCGGCCGAGCCGCAGGTGCTCACCGGGCTGCTGGCGGCCTCGGAGGGCTCGGACGGGGTGCTCGCGGTGGTGTTCGATCCGGCGCTGGACCAGGACGGGCTGCAGGCGGCCGTGCAGCGGGTCGGGCGGGCGGTGGCCGCCGACCCGGTGCTGCGGGTGCGGCTGGACCGCGGGCTGGACCTCGCGGTGCTGCCGGCGAGCGCGGAGCTGCCGGGGGAGCCGCTCTACCGGCGGTAGGGAGCGCTAGGAAGCGGTAGGGAGCCGTAGGAAGTGCGTCGGGGGGGGGGGGGGGGGGCGGGCGCTCGCCGCGCGCCCCCCCCCCGGCCGGGGGGGTGTGGGGGGGGGGGGGCTGTGTCGGCAGGCGCGGCGCCCGCGGCGCGGGGGGGCGGT
>NZ_JBHWIO010000004.1:170785-184825 GCF_042732075.1 Kitasatospora sp. NPDC059812 | reverse complement strand
GCGGCGGCCCGCGGCGCGGAGCCACCGCACCCGCCCCAACGCCACAAAACCACCGAGCCCCCCGCAAGAGCCGGCGGCGCCGGCCCCGCCCGCCCGGCCCCCCCCCCCCCCCCGAGTCGCGTCCGGGTCAGGAGTAGACCGGCCCGGTGAACTTCTCGCCCGGGCCCGTGCCCGGCGCGTCCGGGACGATGGAGGCCTCGCGGAAGGCCAGCTGCAGCGAGCGCAGGCCGTCCCGCAGCGGCGCCGCGTGGAAGTTGCTGATCTCCGGGGCGCCGGCGGTGACGAGCCCGGCCAGCGCGGTGATCAGCTTGCGGGCCTCGTCGAGGTCCTTGTCCTTCTCCCCGCCCTCGGCCAGGCCGCACTTGACCGCGGCGGCGCTCATCAGGTGCACCGCGACGGTGGTGATCACCTCGACGGCCGGGACCTCGGCGATGTCCCGGGTGAGGTCGTCGAAGCCGATCGCGTCGTCGTCCGCGCCGGGGGTCTTGGTGGGCTCGCTGCTCAAGGGGGGCTCGTTCCGTCGTGCCGGTGTCAGTACCCCTGGAGCGTACAAGGGCCCTTCCGGAGGCGGACAAAGGTGGTGAGGTGGGGCGGAATAGCGTTCGACTCCGCAGCGCTGTATGCTTCGAGACTGACCGGCCGGGATCCCGTATGGGCACCTGGCCAGCAAGAGGAGGCTCCACCCAGGAGGCCCGAGAGGGCAACCGCGAAAGTCTCCCACCTGGTCGACCTCAGGGTCGACGGGTCCCGGTCCGCGACGGGCGCCACGGCGCCGAGTCGCAGCAGCGCTCCTCACCAGGGTGTTGCCCCCGGATTGTGTGGAGCCCCGCTTGTACCGAGCGGGGCTTTTTTCGTGTCGCGGTGCACACGGTGCCGAACAGGTGCCGGGCAGCGCAGCACGAATGAAGCCCCGCCCAGTGGTCGAGTCCACTACGTGCGTCCGCCGTCCGACGGCCGCATCGCAGAAGGTGCAACCGAGGAGGCCCCATCAGCACCGAGCCCCGCATCAACGACCGGATTCGCGTCCCGGAGGTGCGACTCGTCGGTCCCAGCGGCGAGCAGGTCGGCATCGTGCCGCTTGCCAAGGCGCTGGAGCTCGCGCAGGAGTACGACCTTGACCTGGTCGAGGTCGCGGCGACCGCCCGGCCGCCGGTGTGCAAGCTCATGGACTACGGCAAGTTCAAGTACGAGTCGGCCATGAAGGCCCGTGAGGCGCGCAAGAACCAGGCGCACACGGTCATCAAGGAGATGAAGCTCCGGCCGAAGATCGACCCGCACGACTATGACACCAAGAAGGGTCACGTCGTCCGGTTCCTCAAGCAGGGCGACAAGGTCAAGATCACGATCATGTTCCGTGGTCGTGAGCAGTCCCGCCCCGAGCTGGGCTTCCGCCTGCTGCAGCGGCTCGCCGACGACGTCCAGGACCTGGGCTTCATCGAGTCGTCGCCGAAGCAGGACGGCCGAAACATGATCATGGTTCTTGGCCCGCACAAGAAGAAGACCGAGGCGATGGCCGAGGCCCGCGCCCTCGCCGACGCCCGCAAGGCCGAGCGTCAGGGCCGTACCCCCGGCTCCGACGCCGCTGCGGACGACGACCTGCTGGACGACGACCTGCTGGTCGACGACGAGGTCGCCGATGACGAGGTCGCCGACGACGAGGTGACCGAGGCGGCCGAGGCACAGGACGCCCCGGCCGAGGCGCCGGCCGTCGAGGCCGACGCTCCGGTCGAGCAGCCGGCCGCCTCCCAGGGCGCCTGAGCCTTCACCGGCCAGGGCGGCCCGGGAGACCGGCCCCAAGGTGACGGGGCGCCCCGCCCGGTCACACAGATCCATCCAGTTCACGCCCGCGTGGCGCAGGCCGCGCGGGCGCGGACGGGACCGACGAGGAGATACGGCGAAATGCCGAAGCAGAAGACGCACAGTGGCGCCAGCAAGCGCTTCAAGATCAGTGGCTCTGGCAAGGTGCTCCGCGAGCGCGCCGGCCGTCGCCACCTCCTGGAGCACAAGCCCTCGACGCTGACCCGCAAGCTGGCCGGGACCGTCGAGCTGGCCCCCGCTGACGCCAAGAAGATCAAGAAGCTTCTCGGCAAGTGATCGCCCTCCCGCCCGGCGCGAGCCGTGAGCGGGGCAGCTGATCCTTCCCGACCCATTCGAATGACGGACCACGTGAAGTAGTCCGTGGTCCAACCCAAGGAGTAATCAAGTGGCACGCGTCAAGCGGGCAGTCAACGCCCACAAGAAGCGCCGGGTCATCCTGGAGCGCGCCAGCGGCTACCGTGGCCAGCGCTCGCGCCTGTACCGCAAGGCCAAGGAGCAGGTCACCCACTCGCTGGTCTACAACTTCAACGACCGCAAGAAGCGCAAGGGCGACTTCCGTCAGCTGTGGATCCAGCGCATCAACGCTGCGGCCCGTGCCAACGGCATCACCTACAACCGCTTCGTGCAGGGCCTGAAGGCCGCCAGCGTCGAGATCGACCGCAAGATGCTGGCCGACCTGGCCGTCAACGACCCGGGCGCGTTCGCGTCGCTGGTCGAGGTCGCCCAGAAGGCGCTGCCGGCCGACGTGAACGCCCCCAAGGCTGCCGCCGACGCCGCCTGATCTTCCGAGATCAGTTGAGCTCTGACCGGACCCGCAGGCTCCCTGCGGGTCCGGTTCTGCGTTTCCCCGGATCTTCAGCGCCGCCCGCCACAGAGAACGAGACCATGCCGAGCACCGACACCCCCCTGCTCACCTCCCTGCGCTCGCCGCGCGTCGTCGCCGCCCGCCGGCTCGCCAAGCGGAACCAGCGCACCAAGGAACGCCGCTTCCTGGTCGAGGGCCCGCAGGCCGTCCGGGAGGCCGTCGCCTTCGGCCAGCTGCCGGAATCGGCCGAGCACGCCGTGGTCGAGGTGTACGTGACCCCGGAGGCCGCCGAGCGGCACGCCGCCCTCGTCGAGGCGACGCTGGCCGAGGGGCTGCCGGTGCTGACCGCCACCGACGAGGTGATCGCCGACATCTGCGACACGGTGACCCCGCAGGGCATCGTGGCGCTCTGCCGCTTCATCGACACCCCGTTCGCCGAGGTGCTCAAGGCCCGCCCCAAGCTCGTCGCGGTCCTCGCCCACGTCCGCGACCCCGGCAACGCCGGCACCGTGCTGCGCACCGCCGACGCGGCCGGCGCGGACGCCGTGGTGCTCACCGACGCCTCGGTGGACCTGTACAACCCGAAGGCCGTCCGGGCCTCCGTCGGCAGCCTGTTCCACCTGCCGGTGGCGGTCGGCGTGCCGGTCGAGGAGGCCGTCGCGCAGCTGCGCGCGGCCGGGGTCCGGGTGCTCGCCGCGGACGGCGCGGGGGAGCGCGACCTGGACCAGGAGCTCGACGAGGGCACCCTGGGCGCGCCCGGCGCGTGGGTGTTCGGCAACGAGGCCTGGGGGCTCCCGGAGGAGACCCGCGCGCTGGCCGACGAGGTCGTGCGCGTCCCGATCCACGGGCACGCCGAGAGCCTCAACCTGGCCACCGCCGCGGCCGTCTGCCTGTACGCCTCGGCCCGGGCGCAGCGCTCGCCCGGCGGCTGCCGCTCGAACGCCTGACCCGCACGCTCCAGTCGCCACCGGCCGAGGGCCTACTACAGGGGGCTGCGAGGCGCTAGGGTCTGCCTCTGTGGGGGGAACGGCACGGTGGGTAATCGGGGAGGACACCCATGGTCGGCAGCGGGCCAGAGCTCGACCCGGACGACCTACCGGACGGCCTGGTGGTCGCCGATGCGCTGGGCCGGGTGGTCTGCTTCAACCGGGCCGCGGCCCGGCTCACCGGCCTGCCCCCGGAGGCCGCGCTCGGTAGCGGGCTGGAGGACGTCCTCCCGCTGGAGGACCTGGACGGCCGCCGCTGGTGGCAGCTGACCGACCCGTACGGCGGCCTGGCCACCCGCACCGGCCAGCCGGAGCGCAACCTGCTGCTGCCCGGTGGCCGCGAGGTGCTGGTCTCCGCCCGGTACGTCCGGGACGTGCCGCTGGGGCCGCCGCAGCGGGTGGTGGTCGCGCTGCGCGGCACCGAGGCCCGGCGCCGCACCGAGCGCAGCCACGCCGAGCTGATCGCCACCGTCGCCCACGAGCTGCGCTCGCCGCTCACCAGCGTCAAGGGCTTCACGGCGACGCTGCTGGCCAAGTGGGAGCGGTTCACCGACGGGCAGAAGCGGCTGATGCTGGAGACGGTGGACGCCGACGCCGACCGGGTCACCCGGCTGATCGCCGAGCTGCTGGACATCTCCCGGATCGACGCCGGCCGGCTGGAGCTGCGCAAGCAGGTGGTCGACCTGGCCGCCGCGGTGCGCCGGCACGTCGAGCGCAAGGTCGCCACCGGCATCCCCGAGGAGCGCTTCGACGTCCGGATCAGCGAGTCGCTGACCGTCCTGTGGGCCGACCCGGACAAGGTCGACCAGGTGCTGGCCAACCTGCTGGAAAACGCGGTGCGCCACGGCGAGGGAACTGTCACGATCGAGGTGGCACCGGCCAAGGAGGTCGTCGAGGCGCCCCTCTGGGAGCGCTCGGGCACCCCTCCCCGCATCGTGGAAGGAACCGCGGTCACCGTGAGCGACGAAGGAAGCGGCATCCCCGAGGAGTCGATGCCGCGCGTCTTCACCCGCTTCTGGCGCGGTTCCAAGCGCGGCGGCACCGGCCTGGGCCTGTACATCGTCAAGGGCATCGTGGAGGCCCACGGCGGCTCGATCCGGGTCGACCGGGCCCCCTGCGGCGGCGCCCGGTTCCGATTTATCCTGCCCGCCAGCGTTCCGGACTTCATGCTCTGAAAGAGATGAACGACAAGCAGAGCATGCTCTGAAGGAGCATGAACGCATGCTCCGGGGTCCCGCTGGACGGGCTTCCAGGCAGCCGCGCTACGCGCTGCGACTACACTCGACCTTTGGCGTTGTGGTACGCCCTGTGCGGCTGAGCCGCGGACACCCCTCTTCCCCGTCGTACGGAGAACGGCTGCCCGTGCCCCGGCCACACCGGGCGTACCGCAGAGGCAGCCACCCTTACCTGAGCACGGACGAGCAGGAGCACGGGAAGATAGAGATGTCGGCACCCAACAAGTCGTACGACCCGGTCGAGGTCGAGGCCCTCAAGCCCGAGGTGGTGGAGCAGGCGCGGGACGAGGCCGTCGCCGCCTTCGCCGCCGCCAGCACGCTCGACGAGCTGAAGGAGGCCAAGGTCGCCCACACCGGCGACCGTTCCGCGCTCTCCCTCGCCAACCGCGAGATCGGCGCCCTGCCCCCGCACGCCAAGGCCGCCGCCGGCAAGCTGATCGGCCAGGCCCGCGGCGCCGTCAACAAGGCCCTCGCCAAGCGGCAGGCCGAGCTGGAGGCGGAGCGCGACGCCCGCGTGCTGGTCGAGGAGGCGGTGGACGTCACGCTGCCGTACGACCGCGCCCCGCGCGGCGCCCGGCACCCGCTGACCACCCTGGCCGAGCGCATCGAGGACACCTTCGTCGCGATGGGCTACCAGGTTGCCGAGGGCCCCGAGGCCGAGGCCGAGTGGCTGAACTTCGACGCCCTCAACCTGGGCCCGGACCACCCGGCCCGCTCGATGCAGGACACCTTCTTCGTGCAGGCCCCGGACGGCTCCGCCGACTCCGGCGTGGTGATGCGCACCCAGACCTCCCCGGTCCAGGCCCGTACCCTGCTCGACCGCGAGCCCCCGGTCTACGTGGTCTGCCCCGGCCGCGTCTACCGCACCGACGAGCTGGACGCCACGCACACCCCGGTGTTCCGCCAGGTCGAGGGCCTCGCGGTGGACGAGGGCATCACCTTCGCCGACCTCAAGGGCACCATCGAGGTGCTGGTCGAGAAGCTGATCGGCGGCGGCCTGGAGCTGCGCTGGCGCCCCTCGTACTTCCCGTTCACCGAGCCGAGCGCCGAGATCGACCTGCAGTGCTTCGTGTGCCGCGGCGAGAGCGTCGGCAACCCGGACCGCCCCTGCCGGACCTGCTCCTCCGAGGGCTGGATCGAGCTCGGCGGCTGCGGCGTGGTCAACCCGCGCGTGCTGGTCGCCTGCGGCGTCGACCCCAACCGCTACAGCGGGTTCGCCTTCGGCCTGGGCCTGGAGCGGATCCTGATGAATCGTCACAACGTCGCCGACATGCGCGACATGGTCGAGGGTGACGTGCGCTTCACCCTCCCGTTCGGGATGGAGATCTGATGCGCGTCCCGCTTTCCTGGCTGCGTGAGTACGTCGACCTGCCGGCCGGCGAGACCGGCCGTGACGTGGCGGAGCGCCTGGTCCGGGCCGGCCTGGAGGTCGAGACCGTCGAGCAGCTCGGCGGCGACCTCAAGGGCCCGCTGGTGGTCGGCGAGGTGCTCTCCATCGAGCAGCTGACCGGCTTCAAGAAGCCGATCCGGCACTGCCTCGTCAACGTCGGCGACGCCAACGGCACCGGCGAGCCGCAGGAGATCGTCTGCGGCGCCACCAACTTCGCCGTCGGCGACAAGGTCGTCGTGGTGCTCCCGGGCGCCGTGCTGCCCGGTCCCTTCCCGATCGCGGCCCGCCAGACCTACGGCCGCACCTCGGCCGGCATGATCTGCTCGGCCCGCGAGCTCGGCATGGGCGACGACCACGACGGCATCATCGTGCTCCCGCCGGAGTTCGAGCCCGGCACCGACGCGATCGAGCTGCTCCAGCTGGTCGACGAGGTGCTGGACATCGCCGTCACCCCGGACCGCGGCTACTGCCTGTCGCTGCGCGGCGTCGCCCGCGAGGCCGCCGCCGCGTACGGGCTGCCGCTGGCCGACCCGGCGCTGCTCGACGTGCCGCCGGCCAACTCCTTCGGCTACCTGGTCAAGGTCAACGACCCGGCCGGCTGCGACCGCTTCGTGGCCCGCACGGTCGTCGGCATCGACCCGACCGCCAAGTCCCCGATCTGGCTGCAGCGCCGCCTCCAGAAGGCCGGCATCCGCCCGATCTCGCTGACCGTCGACATCACCAACTACGTGATGCTGGAGGTCGGCCAGCCGCTGCACGCCTACGACAAGCAGCGCGTGAGCGGCCCGATCACGGTCCGCCGGGCGGAGCAGGGCGAGAGCCTGACCACCCTCGACGGCGTGCAGCGCAAGCTCTCCGCCGAGGACCTGCTGATCTGCGACAACAGCGGCCCGATCGGCCTGGCCGGTGTCATGGGCGGCGCCTCCACCGAGATCCTCGACCCGGCCGCCGGCCCGGGCACCACCGAGGTGATCATCGAGGCGGCGCACTTCGAGCCGGTCGCCATCGCCCGCGCCGCCAAGCGGCACAAGCTGCCCTCCGAGGCGTCCAAGCGCTTCGAGCGCGGCGTCGACCCGGAGGCCGCCCGCGCCGCCGCCCAGCGCGCCGTCGACCTGCTGGTCCTGATCGCCGGCGGCACCGCCGAGGCCGGGGTCACCGACATCGCCGCCCCGCACCCGGTGCGCACCATCACCATCTCCGCCGACCTGCCCGACCGGGTCGCCGGCACCGCGTACGGCCGCGAGACCGTGACCCGGCGCCTGCAGGAGATCGGCTGCTCGGTCGCCGGCGCCGACGTCCTGGAGGTCACCCCGCCGACCTGGCGCCCCGACCTCACCGACCCGTACGACCTCGCGGAGGAGGTCATCCGGCTGGAGGGCTACGACAACGTCCCCGCCCGGATGCCCAACGTGCCCCCGGGCAAGGGCCTGACCGAGGCCCAGCGCGTCCACCGCCGGATCGGCGTCGCGCTGGCCGGGGCCGGCTACGTCGAGGTCAACAACTACCCGTTCCTCGGCGAGAGTGCCTTCGAGGCGCTCGGCCTGGAGCCGGACGACCGGCGTCGGCGCACCGTCAAGCTGGTCAACCCGCTCAACGACGAGGAGCCGGCGCTGCGCACCACGCTGCTGCCGGGCCTGCTCGGCTCGCTGCGGCGCAACGTCGGCCGCGGCAACACCGACCTGGCGATCTACGAGACCGGCACCGTCTTCCTGCCCAAGGACGAGCTGTCCGTGGCCCCGCGCCCGGCCGTCGACCGCCGGCCCAGCGCCGAGGAGCTGGCCGCGCTGGACGCCGCGCTGCCGGACCAGCCGCGCCGGGTCGCCGTCGCCCTCGCGGGCGAGCGGCTGCCGTCCGGCTGGTGGGGCCAGGGCGCCGGGGCGTCCTGGGCGGACGCCGTCCAGGCGGCCCGTACGGTGGCCCGCGCGGCCGGCGTCGAGCTGACCGTGCGGCAGGGGCAGCGGGCGCCGTGGCACCCGGGCCGCTGCGCCGAGCTGGTCGTCACCGGCACCGACCGGGTGGTCGGCCACGCCGGTGAGCTGCACCCGCGCGTCGTCAAGGCGCTCGGCCTGCCGGCCCGCACCAGCGCGATGGAGATCGACGTCGACCTGCTCACCGCGGACGGCGCCGAGAAGGTCAACGGCCCTGCGGTCTCCGGCTTCCCGGTGGCCACCCAGGACGTCGCGCTGATCGTCGACGCCGCCGTTCCGGCCGCCGACGTGGAGGCCGCGCTGCGCTCCGGCGCGGGCGAACTGCTGGAGGCCATCCGGCTGTTCGACGTCTTCACCGGCGAGCAGGTCGGCGAGGGCCGCAAGTCGCTGGCGTACGCGCTGCGCTTCCGCGCCGCGGACCGCACGCTGACCGCCGACGAGGCGACCGCCGCCCGCGAGGCGGCCGTCGCCGAGGCCGTCGCCCGTACCGGCGCGGTGCTGCGCGGCGCCTGATCCCGTCAGGCCTCAGGGCCCCGTTCGGACCTCGGTCCGGGCGGGGCCCTTTGCCGTTCCTCGACTTTTCCTGCCTTCCCTCGCCTGCCCTCACCTTTCCTTGGCTTCCCTCACCTTTCCTTGGCTTGACGGAACGTCACCATGTCCACTTAACTCATTAACTATGGAACTAGATAAAGGCGCCGACCTGCCCCCTCCGATCGAGTTCCGCCTGGACCCGGCCTCCGGTGTCCCGACCTATCTGCAACTCGTGCAGCAGGTCGAACAGGCGCTGCGGATGGGCTGGTTGACGGAGGGGGACCGGCTTCCCCGGGTGCGCGAGGTGGTGGCGGGGCTGGCGATCAACCCCAACACCGTGCTCAAGGCGTACCGCGAGCTGGAGCACCGCGGCCTGGCCGTCGGCCGGCGCGGCCAGGGCACCTTCGTGCGCGGACTGCCCGCCGGGGTGGTGCCGTTGCGCGAACGGGCCGCGCTGCGGCGGGGGTTGCTGGACTGGATGTGCGCGGCGCGGGCCACCGGGCTGGACGAGGACGGGATGACCGCGGTGTTCGAGGACACGCTGCGCGACCTGCGGAACGGAGAGGTGGCGTCATGACGGCGGACACCGTGATCGACTGCGGCGGGATCGGCAAGCGCTACCGCCGCTCCTGGGCGCTGCGGGACTGCCATCTGGCCGTCCCCGCCGGGCGCGTGGTGGCACTGGTCGGGCCGAACGGCGCCGGCAAGACCACGCTGCTGGGCCTGGCCGCCGGGCTGACCCGGCCGAGCGAGGGCGCCATGACCGTTCTCGGCGACCAACTGCCGGGCTCACCGGCGGCGTTGGACCGGATCGGGTTCGTCGCCCAGAACGCCGCGCTCTACCCCGGAGTGCCCGTGCGCGACCTGCTCCGGATGGGCCGGTACCTGAACCGCCGCTGGGACGACGCCCGGGCGCACGCCCACCTGGAGGGCCTCGGCATCCCGCTGGACCGCAGGTACGGCCGCCTCTCCGGCGGCCAGCAGGCCCAGGTCTCGCTCGCCCTGGCGCTCGCCAAGCGCCCCGAACTGCTGCTGCTGGACGAGCCGTTGGCCGCTCTGGACCCGCTGGCCCGGCACGACTTCATGGCGGTGCTGCTGACCGCGGTGGCCGAGGACGGCCTGTCCGTGGTGTTCTCCTCGCACGCCGTCAACGAGCTGGAGCAGAGCTGCGACCACCTGGTGGTGCTCGGCGGCGGCCGGGTCCAGGTGGCGGGCGAGGCGGACGACCTGGTGGCCGGCCACCGGATGCTGACCGGCCCGACCGCCGGGGCGGACGAGGTCGCCGCCCGGCTGCCGGTGGTCCGCGACCGCAGGGCCGGGGCGCAGTCGCACCTGCTGGTGCGGACCGGCGGCGTGGACGCCCCCGTCTCCGCCGGATGGCGCCAACAGCGCGTCGGCCTGGAGGAGTTGGTGCTCGCCTACCTGCGCGAGCCGACCGCCTCCGCCCTGCCCGGCCCGCGCGGGGCCGTCCGCGCGTCCGTCCGTACGTCCGAGAAAGCGATGCTGTCATGAGTGCCGTCACCGCCGTTCCCGCCGCGCTGCCCCGGGCCGGGGCGGTGCGGGCGGCGTGGCTGCGGCACCGGCCCGCGCTGCGGGTGCTGCTGGGCGTCCTGGCCGGGCTCGTCCTGCTGCTGGCCGTCACCGGGTACTTCCTGCACGCCGGGTTCGACCGGTCCGGCGCGGGTGACTGCGACATGGCGACGCGGGCCTGCAACGAGCACTGGAAGGGGTTCCTGCGCGAGTACGGCACCGAGCTGATGGTCGGCGCGAACATCGTCTACTTCCTCGGCGGCGCCCTCGGCGCCTTCGCCGGCGGCCCTTTGCTGGCACGGGAGTTCGAGCACGGAACGGTCCGCTTCGCCTGGACCCAGGGGGCCGGACGGACCAGGTGGACGGTGGGCGTGCTGGCCGTCGCGGGCGGCGTGCTGGCCGTCGCGACGGCGCTGGCGGGCGTGGTGACCAACTGGTGGCTGGAGCCGATGGCGAGGCAGTCGGGCCGCTTCACGCCGCTGCTGTTCACGGCCGCCGCGCCCGCCCTGGTCGGCCGGGTCCTGTTGGTCTTCGCGCTGTCCGCGCTCGCGGGCGCGGTGCTGCGGCGGACGGTGGTGGCGGTGGGGATCGGGGTGGCGGCCTCGGTCGTGTCCACGCTGGTCGCCCAGTCCCTGCGGTTCGACTACCGCGCCCCGCTCCAGGACACCTTGCACACGCTGGCGCAGGCCTCGGTCGACCACCGCTGGGAGGGGAGCACGTGGATCACCGACCCGGCCGGGAACCGGATGAGCATCGGGCGGCTCTACGACGCGGGGAACGACTACTACGGCGCCCAGAAGCTGGTGAGCGAGGGCGGCTACTCGGCGCACGAGATCTACCAACCGGGCAGTCGCTACTGGTCGTTCCAGTTCATCGAGCTCGGCTGGATGGCGGTCCTGGCGGTGCTGCTGTGCGCGGCGGCGGTCTGGTGGGTGCGCAGGCGGGCGGTCTGACCTGCGTCTTTGAAGAGCCTTGAAGAGACTTTGTCAAAACCCTTGCGGGGACGGGGAAGGAGGGCCCTTAATTCTCGTTAGGAAAGTTTCCTAACCCCCCGAGGAAACGGAGCATCGTATGCGTCCCCAGCACCACCGTGCCCTCCGCATCGCCCTCGCCGCCGCCCTGGTGGCCGCGCCCCTCACGGTCGCGGCCGCCGGCGCCGCCACCGCCGCGCCGACGTCCGCGACGTCCGTCCAGCTCAAGGGAGTCGGCCTGGACGACCCGCACAAGAAGGACATCGCGATGCAGCTGGTGTCCAGCGCGGAGAACTCCTCGCTGGACTGGAAGGCCCAGTACAAGTACATCGAGGACATCGGCGACGGGCGCGGCTACACCGCCGGCATCATCGGCTTCTGCTCCGGCACCGGCGACATGCTGGACCTCGTCCAGCACTACACCGACCTCAAGCCGGGCAACGTCCTCGCCAAGTACCTGCCGGCCCTGAAGAAGGTCAACGGCAGCGCCTCGCACGCCGGCCTCGGCACCCCCTTCGTCAACGACTGGGCCGCCGCCGCCAAGGACACGGTCTTCCTGCAGGCCCAGAACGACGAGCGCGACCGGGTGTACTTCAACCCCGCCGTCAACCAGGCCAAGTCCGACGGCCTGCGCGCGCTCGGCCAGTTCGCCTACTACGACGCCATCGTCATGCACGGCCCCGGCAACAGCTCGGACAGCTTCGGCGGCATCCGCGCCGCCGCCCTGAAGAAGGCCAAGACCCCCGCCCAGGGCGGCGACGAGGCCACCTACCTCAAGGCCTTCCTGGACGCCCGCAAGGTGGTCATGAAGAAGGAGCAGGCCCACTCCGACACCAGCCGGGTCGACACCGAGCAGTCGGTCTTCCTCAACGCGAAGAACTTCGACCTCAACCCGCCGCTCAAGTGGAAGGTCTACGGCGACAGTTACGCCATCAACAGCTGACGCAACGCCGAGCGGGGCCCGGGAGCAGCACCTCGCTCCCGGGCCCCGCCGCCGTCCACCGGCCGGTGCTCAGGCGCTCGCGGTGTAGTCGTAGAAGCCGCGGCCGGACTTGCGGCCCAGCAGGCCCGCGTCGACCATCCGGGACAGCAGCGGGGGAGCCGCGTACAGCGGCTCCTTGTACTCGTCGTACATCGACTCGGCGATCGAGACGATGGTGTCCAGACCGATCAGGTCGCACAGCCGCAGCGGGCCCATCGGGTGGGCGCAGCCGGCCTCCATGCCCTTGTCGATGTCGGAGGCCGTGGCCACGCCCGACTCGAACATCCGCACCGCGGACAGCAGGTAGGGCACCAGCAGCGCGTTGACCACGAAGCCGGCCCGGTCGCGGGCGCGGATCGGCTCCTTGCCGAGCTCCTGGGAGGCGAAGGCCTCGACCCGCTCGGTGGTCACCGCCGAGGTGGTCAGCGTCGGGATGACCTCGACCAGCTTCTGCACCGGCGCCGGGTTGAAGAAGTGCAGGCCGATCACCTGCTCGGGGCGGGAGGTGGCGGCGGCCAGCTTCACGATCGGGATCGACGAGGTGTTGGAGGCCAGGATCGCGTCACGGCGCTCGACCACCTGGTCCAGGGTCTGGAAGATCTTGACCTTGATGTCCTCGCGCTCGGCGACCGCCTCGACCACCAGGTCGCGGTCGGCGAAGTCGGCCAGGTCCACGGTGAAGGCCAGCCGGGCCAGCGCCGCGTCCCGCTCCTCCGGGCTCAGCTTGCCGCGCTTGACCGCCGTGTCCAGGGAGTTGGTCAGCCGGGTGCGGCCGAACTCCAGCGCCTCGCCGCTGGCCTCCGCCACCAGGACGTCCAGCCCGGCCCGGGCGAAGACCTCCGCGATGCCCGACCCCATCAGGCCGCAGCCGATCACTCCGACGCGCGCGATGTCACTCACTCAGTTGCCCTTCGGTGGTGCTGGGGATCGCCCAGCGACTGGTGACCCAGCGAGCTGCTGGTCAACGGGCCGGTGTGCCGGAATGGGTGCACCGGTCACCGTCCCGACGACGTTACTACTCCGTACCGGCCAGTAGGTCACCCCCTCCCCGGCCGGGTGCCAGCGCCTAGAAGACTGATGAAGATGTTGGGTTCTGGCCCCGCCGCGTGAGCGGCGGGGCCAGACTCGTGTTGTGGCGATGGGGGAATGGTCCGGAGAGACTGTCGGGCCGGATGTCTGGGAGACCTGCCGGGACCTGATTCCGGCAGGGAGTGTGTTCGCGTTCCTGGCCGAGCATCGCGGCCGGCTGTTTCCTGCGGTGATGTTCACGGACATGTACCCGTCGGCGAACGGCCGCCCGAGCATGCCGCCCCAGATCCTGGCAGCCGCGATCACTCTTCAGGCCCTGCACGGGCTCTCGGACTTCGAGACGGTCCAGGAACTGCGCTGCGACCTGCGGTGGAAGGCAGCGTGCGGACTCGGCCTGCACGACACCGCGTTCGATTCCTCACTCCTGGCCTACTTCCGCCGCCGCCTGGCCCGCTCCGCCCGACCGAACCGCGTGTTCGAGGCCGTGCGGGAGGTGGTGAAGGCGACCGGGGTCCTCAAGGGCAAGCACCGCCGGGCGCTGGATTCCACCGTGCTGGACGACGCGGTCGCCACCCAGGACACCGTGACCCAGCTGATCGCCGCCGTGCGGGCGGTGATCCGCGAGGTCCCCGGCGCCGACGAGGTCGCCACCCGCCACTGCACCGCACACGACTACGCCGACCCGGGCAAGCCCCGCATCGCCTGGAACGACGCCCAGGCCCGCGCCGACCTCGTGGACGCCCTGGTCGGCGACGCGCTGTTGGGGGGGGGGGGGGGGGGGGCCGGCGCGGGGCGGCCCGCGCGCGCGCGCCCGCCCCCGCGCGCGCGCGCCGCG
>NZ_JBHWIO010000004.1:134609-170775 GCF_042732075.1 Kitasatospora sp. NPDC059812 | reverse complement strand
GACGATTACCGGTCGTACCCGCCCCCCCCCCGCCCCCATTTTGTGCCCGCCCGGGAGCGGGTTTCGTTGGGTTGCGGCCCCACCCGCCCCCCCCCCCCAACTCGGCGAGAAGGCCGCCACCGCGGTCGGCCTGCTGGCCCTGGTCGCCGGACAGGACGTCGAGCCCGCCGACGACTCCGACGGCCGTGACGGCCGCTGGCGCATCACCCGGGGCACCGCACCCGACCGGATCGTCTCCACCGTCGACCCCGACGCCCGACACGTCCACAAGACCCGCACCCACTACCAGGACGGATACAAGGCCCACCTCGCCATCGAGCCCGAGACCACGATCTACACCGAGGTCGAGCTCACCCCGGGCGCAGGACCCCGGCACCACGAAGCCGCCGTCGCCGAGAGCCTGCTCGCGGGCGAGGACGAGCCGGTGGACGCGTTCGGCGACACCGCCTACTCCACCGGGGGCGCCCGCCAGGCCCTCGGCGACGCAGGACACCGCCTGTTCTTCAAGCCCGCCCCTCAACGACCCGCCATCGCGGGCGGTTTCGTCCTCGACGACTTCCGGATCGACACCGCCGGCGGGACGGTCACCTGCCCCGCCGGCCGCGCCGTCCCGCTCTCACCCGACCGCGGCCCCGACACACCCCGCTCGGCGGCCTTCGGTGACCGCTGCACCGGCTGCCAGCTCCGCGAGCGGTGCACCGCCTCCAAGACCGGCAGGACCCTTCGGATCCAACCCGGCTACGACCTCCAGCACACCGCCCGCCGACAAGCCGCCGACCCCGCCTGGCAAGCCGCCTACCGCCGATGGCGACCCCCGGTCGAACGAGCCGTGGCCTGGCTCGTCGGACACCGAAGCCGCCGCCTGCGCTACCGAGGAACCATCAAGAACAACACCTGGCTCCACACCCGCGCAGCCGCCCTCAACCTGCGAACCCTGCTCAACCTCGGACTCGCCCACAACGGCACGACCTGGCAAATCCAGGCCACCACCTGACAGCACGGCCCGGATCAACCCAAGATCTTCATCAGCCTTCTAGACTGCCGGGGTGGATCGGACGACGCCAGGCCCCGTGCTCCCGGAGTTGCCGCTCCAGGAACTGGAGTGCTTCTCCGTCCTGGTGCGCCAGTTGCACTTCGGGCGGACGGCGCAGCTCCTGGGCGTCTCGCAGGGCCGGGTCTCCCAGCTGATCAAGCGGCTGGAGGGCCGGGTCGGCGCCCCGGTGTTCGAACGGACCAGCCGGCGGGTCGAGTTGACCGAGCTGGGGCGCGAGCTGGCCGAGCAGGTGGTGCCCGCCGTCGACCGGCTCCGGGAGGGCTTCGAGGCGGCCCGCGCCCGGGCCGCCTCGACGGACCGGCCGCTGCGCCTGGGGTTCCAGTGCGCCGTGTACGAGCCGGTGGCCAGGGCGATCGCGGGCCTTCCGGAGGGCGCGGCCCAGCTCGTCGAACTGTCCTGGGGGGATCCGTTCTCCCACCTGGGCCGGGGCGAGATCGACCTGGCCATCGTGCTGTCCCCGTGCCGGGAGGACGGCCTGCGGGTGCTGCTGGAGTTCTCGCGGCAGCCGATGTACGTCGCCCTCTCCGCCGGGCACCGCCTGGCCGGGGCGGCGAGCGTCTCCACGGACGAACTGGCCGGGCTGGCGCTGATCGAACCGCGGGGGCCCGCCCCGGACTACTGGCGCCGGGTGAACGCCCCGCGGCAGGCGCCGGACGGGCGGGAACTGGCCTACCCGGCGGGCGCGGCCACGCTCCAGGAGGGGCTGTCGACGGTGGCCAGCACCCGCCTGGGGCTGCTGCTGTGCGAGGCGAGCACGGCGTACGTCCAGCGGCCGGACATCCGCTATCTGCCGGTGCCGGGCCTGGAACCGTCCACGCTGCTGGTGGTGCAGGGCGAGCGGCGGCCGCACCCGCTGGCCGGGGCCTTCGTACGGGCGCTCACCGCCGTGGGCGCGTGACGGCGGCGAGCAGCAGTCCGGCCGCCGTGATCAGCGCCGCCGTGAGGAGCACGGCGTGGGTCCCGGCCCGGTCGATGACCAGCCCGCCGGCGAGCGAGCCCAGCGCGATGCTCGCGTTGAACACGCCCGCCCACAGCGCCGCCGAGGCCTCGATCCGGGCGGGGTCGGCGATCCGGACCCAGGTCTGGGTGGAGATCGAGACCCCGCCGTACGAGGCGCCCCAGACGACGAGCGCGAGCAGCACCGCCACCACGCTCCCGGTGAGGAGCGGCAGCAGGGCGGTGGCGAGCGCGACGCCCGCGAGGGCGGTGGCCACGGCCGCCTTGGGGTGCCGGCCGGCCAGCGGGCCGAGGGTGAAGTTCCCGGCGACGCCGGCCAGTCCGTAGACCAGCAGGCAGGCGGCGATGACGCCGCTGCTCAGGCCTGCGTCGAGTTCGAGCACCGGCCGTACATACGTGTAGCCGGTGAAGTGGCCGAGCACGACCAGCGCCGTGACGGCGAGTCCGGCGGCGACGCCCCGGTTGCGCAGCGCGTCCGCGATCCGGTCGAGCCGGCCGCGCTCGTGGACGGGGAGGGCGGGGAGCGTGCGGGCGAGGACGGCGGCGGACACCGCGCCGAGCAGGGCGAGGGCCCAGAACGCGGAGCGCCAGCCGAGCAGTGCCGCGAGGTAGGTGCCGAGGGGGACGCCGAGCACCGAGGCGATGGAGACGCCGGAGAAGATCAGCGTGGTGGCGAGGGCGATCCGCGGCCCGTCGGCGAGGCGTGGGCCCAGCCCCGCGGTGATGCCCCACACGACGCCCATCGCGAGGCCGAGCAGGACGCGGGCGGCGGCCAGTACTGGGTAGCTGGGGGCGAGCGCGGTGAGCGCGTTGGCCAGCGACAGCAGCAGCATGAAGGCGATCAGCACGTGCTTGCGGTCCCGGAGCCCGGTGAGCGCGGGAACGAACGGGGACAGGACGGCGGCGAGGAGCCCGGTGATGGTCAGGGAGAGCCCGGTGACGCCGTCGGAGACGCCGAGGGTCTTCGAGACGGGGGTCAGCAGCCCCACGGGCATCATCTCGGCGGAGACCACGGTGAAGGTGGCGAGGGCCACGGCGGTGATCGGTGCCCAGCGGGGCGGGCTGCCGGGGGCGGCCGGGGGCGCGAGGGTGTCGGCGTCGGTCATGGGGCCAGCCCATCAGCCGCGCCGAGGGCGGAACAAGATCGATGAGCTCATCCGTCGATTAGCCAGGCTCATCGATCCGGGAACGCCCCCGGCGCCGCCCGCCGTGGTGCGGCAGGCGGCGCCGGGGGGCGCGGTCACTCCGCCGGGGCGATCCGGTAGCCACCCGCGGCCGAGTAGAGGGTCAGCGCCTCGACCGGGCAGAAGTCGACCGCGTCGGCCAGCGCCTCCGTCAGCTCGGCGCCGTCGGCCGCGTAATCGGCCACCGGCTCGGCCAGCCCGTCGGCGCCGAGCGCCAGCGAGCCGGGGGCGCTCAGGGCGCACATCCCGGAGCCGATGCAGCGGTCCCGGTCGACCCGGACCACCACCGCGTCGGCGCCCGTCCCCGGCGTGGCCGTCACCAGGCGACCTGGAGGGTCTCGGGGCTGCGGGTGAGCAGGCCCCGCCGCCAGTCGATCTCCTCGACCGGCCCGGTCAGGCGCAGCGAGGGCAGCCGGCGGGCCAGGCGGTGCAGGGCGAGTTCGAGCTCCATCCGGGCCAGCCAGGCGCCCAGGCAGTGGTGCGGCCCGGCGCCGAAGGTCAGCATCGGCGCGGCCAGCGGGGAGAACAGCTCGGTGAGCAGGTCCCCGGTGAAGACCGTCGGGTCCTGGTTGGCGGCGACGGTGTCGGCGGCGACGACGCTGCCCGCCGGGATGACCACCCCGCCGATCTCGACGTCCTCGATGGTGCGGCGCAGCAGGCCGGGCAGGTGCTGGCCGTCGCCGAGCGGGACGGCGCGCAGGATCTGCTCGGTCGCGGCGGTCGCGCTGGCCTCGTCGGAGGCGAGCCGCTGCCAGGCCTCGCGGTCCTCGGTGAGCAGGTAGACCAGCGCGTTGCCGAGGCTGGTCATGGTGGTCTCGTGGCCGGCCACGACGAGGCCGATGACCAGCGTGACCAACTGCTCCTCGGCGATCGAACCGTCCTCGGCCGCGGCCGCCAGCAGGCTGCTGACCAGGTCCTCGCCGGGGTCGGCGCGGCGTTCGGCGATCACCGCGGCGCCGAAGCCGGCGAACTCGGCCATGGCGGTGGCGATCTCCTCGGCCGTGTAGGCGGTGGCCGAGAGCGCGTGGTCGCTCCAGTGCGAGAGCTTCTTGCCGTCCAGGTTGTCGAGCCCCATCAGCCGGGTGATCACCTGGACCGGCAGCTTGCGGCTATAGCCGGCCACGATGTCGGCGGGGGAGCCGTGGTCGATCATCTCGTCGATCAGGGCCTCGACCACCGAGGCGACCCAGGGCCGCCAGCGGGCGATGGCGCGCGGCGTGAAGGCCCGCTGCACGGTGCGGCGCAGCCGCTGGTGCTCGGTGCCGTCGATGTTCAGCAGGCCCTGCGGGCTGTCGAGGATGTTCGGGATGACGGCGATCGGCGGCGCGTCCGGCGCGTACAGCGGGGCGCGGCCCAGGCGCGGGTCGGTCAGCACCTGCCGCACGTCCGCGTGGCGGCTGACCAGCCAGACGGGCGTGCCGGTCGGCAGCGCGGCGAGCCGGGGCGGGCCGGGCTCCAGGCGGCGCAGGCAGTGCATCGGGATGAGCGGGACGGTGCCGGTTCCGGCACCGGTCGCACTGTTCTCGGCGGACATCCGTACTCCAGACTCCAGGGCGGGGGGCCGTACGTGACGGCCCGACGGGGGGTGGAACCGGGATGGTGCGGGGACGGGTGGGGCGGGCCGGCGGGCGGCTCGGCCCGGGCCGGGTTCGGCGGACCGGGACGAACGGCGGATCGGGTGGGACGGCGGACCGGGACGAACGGCGGATCAGGTGGGACGGCAGATCGGGACGAACGGCGGATCAGGTGGGACGAACGGCGGATCGAAGGCGGAAGCGAAGGCGAACGCGGACCGGAACGGGGGATGGCGCGAATCGTGCGACGGCGTACGGTCGGTACGCCTCGGCGCGGACGGCGCGCGGTGGCGCACCGTCGGGTGGGGCGGATGTGCTGAGCGTGGTCGCGTGGACCGCTTCTGCTACGACCGTACGTGGGCGGCGGTGCGCGCGTCAGCGGCACTTCCAGCCAACGGCGCTCCTTTCCGGGCACTTCGAGGCACGCTGACGGGCGCTCGGCGGCGCCCGCGCGCCCTGCCCTGCGGGCCGCGCCGGGGGGTCCGGCGGATATCTCGACGGCATATGACGCCTTTGCGGCCGGTGCGGTGAGCCGGATCACCGGGCCCGCCCCGTCGGCGCCCGTCGCTACGGGCGCTACGCTTCGTGGGCAGTCGTTTGTCGCAGGTCACGCCGGTGCAGAGCCGCATCGGCCGACGGAGGTGGAATCGGATGGCCCAGCAGGTCAAGGCAGTCATCGCGCGCGCCAAGGGCGCGCCCGTGGAGGTGACCACGATCGTGGTGCCGGACCCGGGGCCGGGCGAGGCGGTGGTCAAAATCCAGGCCTGCGGGGTCTGCCACACCGACCTCCACTACCGCGAGGGCGGCATCAACGACGAGTTCCCGTTCCTGCTCGGGCACGAGGCGGCGGGCATCGTCGAGTCGGTCGGCGAGGGCGTCACCGAGGTCGAGCCGGGCGACTTCGTCGTCCTCAACTGGCGTGCGGTGTGCGGCCAGTGTCGCGCCTGCCGGCGCGGCCGCGCGCAGTACTGCTTCAACACCCACAACGCCAAGCAGAAGATGACGCTGCTGGACGGCACCGAGCTGTCCCCGGCGCTGGGGATCGGCGCGTTCGCCGAGAAGACCCTCGTCGCGGCCGGCCAGTGCACCAAGGTCGACCCGGCGGTCTCGCCGGCCGTCGCCGGCCTGCTGGGCTGCGGTGTGATGGCGGGCATCGGCGCCGCCATCAACACCGGGGGCGTCGGTCGCGGCGACTCGGTCGCGGTGATCGGCTGCGGCGGCGTCGGCGGCGCGGCCGTGATGGGCTCGCGGCTGGCGGGCGCGTCGAAGATCATCGCCGTCGACATCGACGACCGCAAGCTGGAGACGGCCCGCAAGCTCGGCGCCACCCACACCGTCAACTCCCGCAGCACCGACCCGGTCGAGGCGATCCGGGAGCTGACCGGCGGCAACGGCGCGGACGTGGTGGTCGAGGCGGTCGGCCGCCCGGAGACGTACAAGCAGGCCTTCTACGCCCGCGACCTGGCCGGCACCGTCGTCCTGGTCGGCGTGCCCACGCCGGAGATGACGCTGGAGCTGCCGCTGCTCGACGTGTTCGGCCGCGGCGGCGCGCTGAAGTCCTCCTGGTACGGCGACTGCCTGCCCTCGCGGGACTTCCCGATGCTGATCGACCTCCACCTCCAGGGCCGCCTGGACCTCGGGGCGTTCGTCACCGAGACCATCGAACTCGACGCGGTGGAGCAGGCGTTCGAGCGCATGCACCAGGGCGACGTGCTCCGTTCGGTCGTGGTCCTGTGAACGCGCGGATCGACCGGCTGGTCACCGCCGGGACCTTCGAACTCGACGGTGGCAGCTGGGAGGTGGAGAACAACGTCTGGATCGTCGGCGACGACGAGCAGGCGGTGGTGATCGACGCCGCGCACGACGCCGACGCGATCGAGGCCGCGCTCGGCGGGCGCCGGCTGCTGGCGATCGTCTCCACCCACGCGCACAACGACCACATCGACGCCGCCCCGGCCCTCGCGGCCCGCACCGGCGCGCCGATCCTGCTGCACCCGGACGACCTGCCGCTGTGGAAGCTCACCCATCCCGAGCGCCTCCCGGACGGCGAACTCGCCGACGGGCAGCGGATCGAGGTCGCCGGCACCGAGCTGACCGTCCTGCACACCCCGGGCCACGCCCCGGGCGCGGTCTGCCTGTACGCGCCGGAGCTCGGCACCGTCTTCACCGGCGACACCCTGTTCCACGGGGGCCCGGGCGCGACCGGCCGGTCGTTCTCGCACTTCCCGACGATCATCGACTCGATCCGCGAGCGGCTGCTGTCGCTCCCGGCCGAGACGGTGGTCCGCACCGGCCACGGCGACCCGACCACCATCGGCGCCGAGGCCCCGGCCCTGCCGGACTGGATCGCCCGCGGGCACTGACCGCGAACGGCCCCCGGAGCACGCCGCGTGCTCCGGGGGCCGTAGCATCGCGATCATGGCCCATGATCCCCGCGACCTCGACGACGCCTTCCTCGCCTTCTGGCGCGAGCGTCACATCGCCACCCTGACCACCGCTCGCCCGGACGGCTCGCCGCACGTGGTGCCGGTCGGCGTGACGTACCAGCCGGAGACCGGGACGGCCCGGGTGATCACCAGCCGCACCAGCCGCAAGGCGCGCAACGTGGCGGCGGCCGGCCCGCAGGGCCTGCGGGTCGCGGTCTGCCAGGTGGACCGGGCCCGCTGGTCGACCCTGGAGGGCGTGGCCGTCGTCCGGGACGAGCCCGAGCAGGTCGCCGACGCCGAGCGGCGCTACACCGAGCGCTACCGCGAACCCCGGGCGAACCCGGACCGGGTGGTCATCGAGATCGCCGTCGACCGCGTCCTCGGCCGGCCCTGAGAGCCCTGCTCCCGGGCTTCCTCACGCGTGGCCGGCGCCCATCCTGAGCGCGAGCTCGCGGGCGTGGTCGGCCGCCGCCGGGCCGCGGCCGGAGTCGGGCGCCTCGGAGAGGAAGACGAGCGCCAGCATCAGCGCGGCGTCCAGCCGGCCCACGACCAGGCACGGATCGTCGTCGGCCGGGGCGGTCGCCGTCCTCGCGTACCCGCTGCGGACCGCCGCCGGGTCGAGGTCGTTCTCCGGGTACCGGGCGTACTCGACGAGCCGGCCGAACTCCAGGGCCGGGGGCCCGAGCAGGGCGTTCGACCAGTCCAGCAGGGCGACCGCCCGCCCCTGGTGGCGGCGGATGTTGGCGCTGCGCACGTCGAGGTGCAGCAGGCTGTCCTCGGTGAAGCCGGTGAGGTGGCCGGCGAGCAGGGAAGCGGCCGGCGGCTCGGGCCAGTCGTCGACGCGGCGGCCGATCTCGGCCCAGCGGCGCCCGATGCGTGCGGCGATCGCCGCCGCCGTGCCGGTTCCCTCCGCCGCGACGGGCCTCAGCTGCGGCGGCGGCACCTGGTGGAGCCGCGCGAGGAGGTGACCCAGCTCGAAGGAGTCGAGGTCCGAGCCGTCGTCGGGGACGTAGGCGGACAGCAGCACGTCGGGGGCGGCCGGGTCGTCCGCCAGGACGAGCTCCCTCGGCTGCGCGACCGGCAGGCCGTGGGCGGCCAGGTGCTTCGCGATGACGTACTCCTGCCGGAGCAGGGTCCGGGTGTCCACGTGGGGGTCGTTGGCGTTCGACTCGAACCGCTGGCGTGCGAGCCGCACCGCGACGGGCTGGCCGTCCCGCGCCTGCGCCCGGAACACGGAGAACTCCAGGCCCTTGCCGACGAGTTCCAGGCCGCTCAGGCCCCACCGCTCGGCCAGGTCGTCCAACGCGGCGAATCGCTCACTCATGTGCACCTTCGGGGTTTCGCGGTCGCAGGTCGGCCTGCGTCTTTCACCACCAGTGTGAAGGCGCCGGGCGGGCACGTCAGGCGTTCACCGGAGATGGCGCGGGATGACGCGGGATGGCGCAGGTGCGGCCCCGGCCCGGCTCAGCCCCGGTTGTGGTCGCCGGCCGCGCCGTCGAGGAGTTCGCGCAGGATGTCCATGTGGCCCGCGTGCCGCGTGGTCTCCGTCACCATGTGGATGAGCACCCAGCGCAGCGACACGGCGTCGCCGAACCAGGCCTTGCCCAGGTCGTCGAGGTCGAGTTCGCCGATCACCTGGTCGGCGGCGGCGCGGGCGCGGGCGTAGAACGCCAGGACGTCCTCGGTGGACTCGTGCGGCTCCACCCTCATGTCGGAGGTCTCGTCGGCCTCCAGGTCGAAGGGCAGGGGCCCCGTCTCGCGGCCGAACGCCTCGCAGAACCAACCCAGCTCGGCACCCCCCAGGTGCTTGACCAGGCCCAGCAGGTTCGTCCCCGACGGGGTCATCGGCCGCCGCAGCTGCTCGTCGTCCAGGCCGTCGAGCTTCCACAGCACCGCGTCGCGGTGCCGGTCGAGGGCGACCTGCAGACTTTCCTTCTCAGCACCGGTGAACGGTACGCGCTTCATCATGGGCGGACCGTACCAGCCGTCACCGACAGTGCCGCCGGGCTGGTGGCCGGGCCCCGTCCGGTCACGCCTGCGCGCGGAACGGGGCCGTCCGTCCGGGGTGGCGCCGCGTCAGGCGGAGCGGTGGTAGGAGGTGAGCGAGATCCGGACCGGGCCGTCGTCGGCGGCCGTGGCGAGGATGCGGACGATGGCGATGTCCTGGCCGCCCTGGGCGCGGACGCAGAAGCTGCGGTCGGTGCGCAGGGCGTTGAAGGGCAGGGTGGAGACCGGTTGGGTCTCGACGCCCTTGACGCAGTCGGGGAGGGTGAGCCGGCCGGTCGGCGCGACGTAGGCGTCGCTGTCCTCGGGGATGTAGAACTCGCCGGCGTGGCGGCCCAGGTACCAGGTGGAGGCGTCCTGGGCGGTGACCTTCCCGGCCTTGAGGTCGAACTCGTAGCTGGGGTCGGGGGAGGTGAGTTCGAGGTTGGTGTGGACGGCGGTGTACCCGGGGGCCGGTGTGGCGGCGGCGGTGGTGGCCGGGGCGGTGGCGGACGGGGCGGTGGCGGCGCCGGCGGACGGGGCGAGGCCGGCGGCGACGTTCTGGTCGTCGAGGTCGTCGAGGTACTCGGGATCGAGCAGGACGAACGCGGCCGCGGCGCCGACGAGGAGGGCGGCGGTGGTCAGGAGCACGGTGCGGGTGCGGGTACCGGTGTGCCGGCGGGCGGGGGCGGCGGGCTCGGGTCTGTCGGGGGCCGGTTGCAGCCGGGTGGGCGACGGGGCGGGGAGGCCGAGCCTGGTCGGGGCGTCGGCCGCGGCCCGGGCCGGGGAGAGGACGGTGGCGGGCGGGGCGGGTGTGGCGGGCGTGGTCGGCAGGTCGCTGTGGCGGCGGATCGCGCTGCTGACCTGCTGGGGCAGCCAGTCGTCGGAGAAGCGGAGTTCGCCGCCGGTGGCGGGGTGCCGGCGGGCGGCCTCGATCAGCTGGGCGGTGCCCGGCCGGTCCTCGGGGCGCTTGGCCAGGCAGTGCCGGACCAGTTCGTGCAGTCCGGGCGGCAGGTGGGAGAGGTCGGGCTCCTCGTGCACCGCCCGGTACAGCGAGGCGGGCTCGGGCCCGTCGCCGAAGGGGGGAGTGCCGGAGCCGACGTAGGCGATCAGGGCGCCCAGCGCGAAGACGTCGGTGGCCGGGGCGGCGGACAGGCCGAGGGCCTGTTCGGGGGCCATGAAGCCGGGCGAGCCGATCCGAAGGCCGATGCCGGTGAGCGGGCTGGCGTCGGCGGCCCGGGCGATGCCGAAGTCGATGACGCGGGGGCCGTCGGCGGCGACGAGGACGTTGCCGGGCTTGAGGTCGCGGTGGACGACGCCCGCCGCGTGGATCGCCTGGAGGGCCTCGGCGATGCCGGCGAGGAGCAGCAGGACGGTCCGTTCGGGCAGCGGTCCGTAGTGGTGGACGACCTGCTGGAGGGAGGGGCCGGGCACGAAGGTGGTGGCCAGCCAGGGAGTGGCGGCGTCGGTGCCGGCATCGACCACCTGGGCGGTGTAGAGGCCGTGGATGCGCCGGGCGCTGGCGACCTCCTGGGCGAAGCGGTGCCGGAACTCGGGGTCCTCGGCGAGTTCGGGCCGGACGACCTTGAGCGCGACCGGCCGCCCGCCGGGGGTGTAGGCCAGGTAGACGAGGCCCATGCCGCCCGCGCCGAGCCGCGCGCAGAGGCGGTAGCCGCCGACCTCGCGGGGGTCGTCCGGGGACAGCGCCTGGAACGCCGTGGGCGACGGGGCGCCGAAGGGCTCTGCGGTCATGCTGGCTCCCAGCGGGTCGTGCGGGTGGGACGGGGGAGTGGCGGAGCGGGGCAAGGCAAGGCAGGACGGGGCAAGGCGAGGGCGCGGCGGGCGGTCGGGCCGGGGCCCGGACGGACGTCGGCGTCGTGAAGCGCACCGGATCATAACCCGACTGGGATTTCAGTCAGGAATGGGGTCCTCCGATCGGCCGGTGCCCCCTCCGGGTAAGGTGATTCCTTGTGGCTGACCGTCGAACCTTGATCATGGAAGCGGCTGCGCGGGTCATCGCCCGGCGCGGCGTCCGCGGGCTGCGCGTGGAGGAACTGGCGGCGGAGGCGGGTGTTTCGACCGCGCTGATCTACTACCACTTCAAGGACCGCGCGGGGATCCTCCGCGCGACGCTGGAGTTCATCAACGACCGGGCCGAGCGCTACACGACGGAGCGCGCGGCGGACGCGCCGCCGCTGGACGCCCGGGGCGAGCTGGAGCAGACGCTGCTGCTGGAGCTCCAGGACACCCCCGAGGTGCGGGAGAACAGCACGGCCTGGGGCGAGCTGCGGGCGAGTGCGGTGTTCGACCCCGAGCTGCGGGAGGACCTGGCCCGGGCCACCCTCGTCTGGGTCCAGGAGGTCGCCGAGCTGCTCGGGCAGGTGCGGCCGATGAACGGGGCCGCCGCCCTGGCGGCCTCGGCCGAGCGGCTGACCGCGCTGCTGGAGGGGCTGAGCGTCCGTTGGCTCAGCGGCAGCCTGCCGGTGGCGCACGCGCGTGAGCTGATGGCCGGCGCGATCGAGGCCGAAGTGGAGCGACTGCGCGGGTAGCGTGCGTCGCGTTCCGGCCCCGGGCGAGGCGGCCCGGGGCCCTTTTCCCGTGTCGGGGTCGGCCGGGCAGTTCCATGATCTGGAGCTTGACTGAAAATTCAGTCAATGTCAGAGTTGCGGCTGCGGGGCCACCGGTCACTCGGTGGGCAATACTTGATTTGGAGATCCGTCATGAGCAGCACCCACGGTGACAACCGCTCCCTGTTCGACCGCCTCTTCGGGGCCCCGACCCCGCCCCCGCACCAGGCGGAGCACGGGCTGCCGTACGCCGGCGAGGCCGGGCTCCCGCAGTGGTGGGTGGACCGCGACGACGTCCCGCACGCCCGCACCTGGATGTCCTGGCCGTCCCGCAAGTCCGTCTGGGGCCGGCAGCTGGCGGGTGTCCAGCAGGACATCGCGCTCATCGCCCGGACCATCGCCCGCTTCGAGCCGGTGGTCATGTGCGCCCCGGACGACTACAGCGTCCGGGAGGCCCAGTCCCTGTGCGGACCCGCCGTCACCGTGACGGATGCCGTCCCCACCGACGACCTCTGGATGCGGGACACCGCCCCGGTGTTCCGGCGCGACGGCTACGGGCGGCTCGACGCCGTCGGCCTCAACTTCAACGGCTGGGGCGGCAAGCAGACCCACCGGGACGACGCCGAGGTCGCGCGCGGCATCGCCGAGATGCTCCGACTCCCCTTCTCCTACGCGGAGTTCGTCGGCGAGGGCGGCTCGGTCGAGACCGACGGCGACGGCACCCTGATGGCCACCGAGAGCAGCCTGGTCAACAAGAACCGCAACCGGGGCATGAGCCGGGACGAGATCGAGGAGGCCGTCCTGGAGGTGTACGGCGCGGACAAGATGATCTGGGTCCCCGGGATCAAGGGGCAGGACATCACCGACGACCACATCGACGTCACCTCCCGGTTCGTCCGGCCGGGCGTCGTCCTGGTGCAACTGCCCCCGGCGGACCGCCACGACGTCTGGGCCCGGGACGCCCGGGAGCAGTTCGACATCCTCTCCCGGGCCACCGACGCCAGGGGCCGCAGGCTCCAGGTGGTCCGGGTGGACGGCCCCGACACCGTCCGCTCGCGCGACTCGAAGTTCGTCGACTCGTACCTGAACTTCCACGTCGTCAACGGGGGCGTGATCGCCGCCCAGTTCGGCGACGTGTACAAGGACGAGGCCGCCCGGCGCACCCTCGCCGAGGCCTTCCCCGGGCGCGAGGTCGTCCAGCTCGACGTCGACCGCCTGATGGCCGGGGGCGGCGGCATCCACTGCTCCACGATGCAGGAACCGCTGCCTTAGGGCCTGTCCGGTCGACCGGGCCCAGCAGATTTTGAAGACGCGCCCTAGGCGCGCCAGCCCGCGATCTCCGTGCCGATCGCCTCGCCGAGCAGGCTGCGCGCGCGGTCGAGCGGCAGGGAGCCGCTCAGCCAGCGGATGCTGAGGCCTTCCAGGAGCGCGGTGAGGCGTTCGGCGGAGGCGGCGTGCGCGGGCGCGGTGCCGAACGGGTGGGCGCGGCCGAGCAGGCCGGCGATCTCGTGCACCCAGGTGTGGGTGGCCCTGGCCAGGTCCTCGCGGAGGCGGGACTCGAAGACCGCGCTCGCCCGCAACTCGCCCCAGGCGGTGCTGTTCTCGCGGACCTCGGTGGAGTCCTGGAGTTCCAGCAGCAGAGCCTGGGCCAGTTCGCTCCAGGGGTCGTCCGCGGGCGCCCCGGGCTCCGGTTCGGCGGTGTAGCGGTCGGCCCGTTCGCCGATGAACTCCAGGGTCTCGCGGAGGATCCCGGCGCGGTCGGTGAAGTGGTAGTAGATCAGCGAGGTCGACACCCCGGCCTCGGCCGCCAGTTCCCCCACCCGCAGTCCGCGTACGCCGCGTCGCGCGATGAGTCGTGTGGCCGCTCTCAGTATCTCTGTTCGACGGTCTGGCATGGTGGTCCACTGTACTCGAAATATTGACTGAACTTTTAGTCTGGTTTGAGAGGCACTCACCCTGGCCTCCCGGCCCGGCGGATCGCCCGATTCGCCCGATCGGCGCCGCGCGGGCTCGCTGACGGACCCGCCGGCCACCCCTACTGTCGGATATCGCCCGCTTCGGGGTGGAATCCGTGTCGACGAGGGGACCTGCCATGAGAGAACCCGCCCTGTCCCGCCGGGCCGTGCTGCGCTCCGGGGCGGCCGCGGCCGTGGTCGCGATGGTGGAAGGCTGCGGTTCGTCGGGGGCCTCGTCCCCGAAGGACGAGCCGACCACGGCCGCCGGCACGGGCACGGGCGGAGCCGCGAGCGCCGCCGCGTCGTACGCCATGCCGGCCGAGTGGCGCCCCCACACCAGGACGTTCATGGCCTGGCCGGCCCTCGATTCGGTGTGGGGCGACCAACTGCCCGCCGTCCGCCAGGACATCGCGCACGTCGCGCAGGCCGTCGCCCGGTTCGAACCCGTGGTGCTGATGGCCCGCCCGGACCAGAGCGCCGCGGCCCGGCAGCTGTGCGGCTCCAGCGTCGAGGTCCTCGACCTGGCGGTGGACGACCTGTGGGCCCGCGACACCGGCCCGACCTTCGTCACCGGCCCGGCAGGACTGGCCGGCGTCGACCTCAACTTCAACGGCTGGGGCGGCAAACAGACCCACGACAACGACGCCAAGGTCGCCCGGTACCTCCTCGACCACTACAGGATCCGGCGCATCCAGGCGCCGATCACCGGCGAGGGCGGCGCGATCGAGGTCGACGGCGAGGGCACCCTGATGGCCACCGAGAGCTCGTGGGTCAACGCGAACCGCAACCCGGGCACGAGCCGCGACCAGATCGAGGGGGCCCTGAAGGAGCTGTTCGGCGTCCAGAAGGTCATCTGGTTCGCCGGCGTGGCCGGGCAGGACATCACCGACTGCCACATCGACGCCCTGGCCCGGTTCGCGGAGCCGGGCGTGGTCGTCATCCACCGCCCCGGCCCGGACACCCCGCCGGACATCTGGTCCCGCGCCTCCGA
Source organism: Kitasatospora sp. NPDC059812 (assembly GCF_042732075.1). Classification (NCBI taxonomy): domain Bacteria; kingdom Bacillati; phylum Actinomycetota; class Actinomycetes; order Kitasatosporales; family Streptomycetaceae; genus Kitasatospora; species Kitasatospora sp. NPDC059812. The sequence goes on along the minus strand of NZ_JBHWIO010000004.1, from coordinate 156,084 downwards.
CCAGGCCTTGCAGGTGCTCGGCTCCACCACCGACGCCAAGGGCCGCAAGCCGCGGATCGTGGAACTCGCCGAACCCGACCTCACCGGGCAGCCGGACCGGGGCAAGGACTTCCTGGCCACCTACCTCAACTACTACGTCGTCAACGGGGCCGTGATCATGCCCCAGTTCGGGGACAAGGCCTCCGACGACCGGGCGGCGGGCGTGCTGGCCGACCTCCACCCCGGCCGCGAGATCGTCCCGGTGAGCATCAACGCCATCGCGGCCGGCGGTGGCGGCATCCACTGCTCGACCCAACAGCAGCCCGAGGCCGCCGCCGGGGCCTCCGGCGGCTCCTCGGGCCCGGCCTGACCGACCGGCCGGGCCTGAGTGGCCGGGCCTGACCGGCCGTGCCGTGCCGAGCCGCCCCGGCTTCCGGGCTCGGCGCGGCGCGGCCGATCGGGCCGTTTCCGGACGGTCAGCCCGTGATCGGCCGGCTGTCCAGGCGGATGTGGTCGACCGCCCAGTACCAGTTGTTGCCCGCGTCGTACATCCGGAACTTCAGCGTCACCGCCTGCGCCCCCGCCGGGACGGCGAGGCGGCGGGTGACGAGGGTGTTCTGGACGTCCTTGCCGGCGTTGTCGTTGCCGGTGGCGTCGGCGCTGTAGAACATCAGGCGGGTCTCCGTGCCGTTGTCGAACACGGCGGTGACGGACGCCTTCTGCGGGACCTCCTGCCGGTAGTGGGAGTCGAAGGCCAGGTACAGCGTGTCGGCGCCGGCCGGGAGGTGGACGGCGGGGGAGACGAGCGTGGAGTCGAAGACGCCCTTGCGGGAGGGGGAGCCGGTGTCGTCCCAGTCGTCCGGGTCGGCGACGGCGAGGACGCCCAGGCCGCGGGTGAAGTTGCCGCGGTCCTGCCCGGCCGGGGTGGACCACTCCCGCTTGGTGTGGAAGGTCCAGCCCTGGAGCCGGACGGTGCCCTGCGGCATGCCGGGGGCGTTGACCACCGACCAGCCCTGCGGCGCCTGGGCCGTCCAGCCGAGCACGCCGTCCTGCGGCTGGAGCACGCCGGCCAGCGACTCGAAGTCCTCGCCCAGCAGGTGGCCGGCCATCACGGGGGCGGGGCGGGCGGCGAGTTCGCCGTCGGCGATCGCGAAGCGGTCGCCGGCCAGCGCCCGGGCGGTGACCAGGATCCGGTGGGTGGCGCCGTCCGGCAGCTGGGCGGGCGGGGTGACCTCCCAGACGGCGGTGGCGGTGGCGCCGGCGGCGAGCGCGGCGGGCGGCGCGGTGACGGCGGTGACCGTCCAGCCCGGCGGGACGACGGGCTGCGCCTCGACGGCGGTGAGCGCGGCGCCGGCGGTGAGCACGGCCGAGACCCGGGCCGGGCGGCCGGGCAGCAGGACGGGCTCGTCGATGGTGCTGGAGGCGGCCCCGAGGGCGACGTCCACGGCGAGCGGGTCGGCCAGGCCCAGGGCCGGGTCGGTGACCGTCCGGTCGTCCCAGGGGAAGCGGCCGGCGATCCGACGGCGGAAGGTGAGGTCCCCGCGGACGGCCACCGCGACGTCGTACCAGCCCTCGGGTCGGACCGCGAGGTTGACGGTCCGGTCGTCGCCGGCCGCGACCCGCACCTCGCGCAGCCCGTCGCCGTAGGCGAGGTCGCCGACCAGGAAGGTCTGGGCGGTGCGCGAGCGGTTGATCACGTCGACTTCGAGGACCTTGCCGTTGCGCTCCTCCGACAGCGACACCTCGTACGTGCCGGCGGCGTCGCCGCGCAGGTGCCACAGCGCGCCGTTGGGGCCGTGGACGCGCAGGTCGTAGCCCTCCGGGCCGACCGTCCAGACGTCGGAGAGCCGGCTCTTCGCGCCGACGGTGTAGTGCCGGGGCGCGCCGCCCGGTGCCGGGTAGACGGCGAACACCGCGCCCTGGCGGCCCTGGTTGACCAGGTCGAGGGTGAGCTCGCCGCCCTTCAGCCGGGGCTTGACCAGCAGGTCGTAGGGCGCCGGGCGGGCCGAGCGGGTGCCGCGCTGCTGCTGCGGGAAGGCCTGCGGGCTGGGCACGGTGGGGGCGGGGAGCTTGCCGGTGTCGACCACCTTCTGCCGGTTGCCGCTGGTGTCGGGCAGCTGCGGCCAGGCCGGGTTGCGGCCGGAGAAGTCGAAGACGTTGGTGAGGTCGCCGCAGACGGTGCGCCGCCACGGGCTGATGTTGGGCTCCTGGACGCCGAAGCGCTGCTCCAGGAAGCGCAGCACCGAGGTGTGGTCGTAGACGGTGGAGTCGACGACCCCGCCGCGGGTCCACGGCGAGACCACGACCATCGGCACCCGCACGCCCAGGCCCATCGGGTACGGGCCGGAGACCAGGGTCTCGCCGGCCGGCAGGGTGTCGGACCAGGCGAGCGAGCCGTCCGCGGCCTTGACCCGGTACCTGCCGTCCTGACCGACGACCCGGTGGTAGGTGGCGGAGCCCTTGCTGACGCGGACGACGACCTCGCCGTCCACCGGCACGGTCGACTTGCCGCGCCCGGTGGCCAGCGGCGGGACGGGCGGCAGCTGGTGGTCGAAGAAGCCGCCGTGCTCGTCGTAGTTGAGGATGAAGACGGTCTTCTGCCACACCTCGGGCTTCGCCGCCAGGGCGGCGAGCAGCCGGGCGGTGAGGTGCTCGCCGTTCGGCGGCGCGTAGTTGGCGTGCTCGGAGAGCGCGGCCGGGGCGACGATCCAGGACACCTGCGGCAGCTGGTCGGCCTGGACGTCGGCGGCGAAGGCGTCGACCAGGGCGTCGCCCATCGCGAACGGGTCGTTCTTCTTCGCCGGGTCGCCGACGGCCCGCATGCCGCGCTCGTACAGCGGCTCGCCGGGCTTGGCCTTGACGAAGGGGGCGAACCAGGCGAGCGCGTTGTCGTCGAAGTTGTCCAGCGCCTGGTAGGTCTTCCAGCTGACGCCGGCCCGCTCCAGGCGCTCGGCGTAGGTGGTCCACTCGTAGCCGCCGGGGATCTCGGTGTTGTCGGTCACCGGGGTGTCCCGTACGGTGCCGCCGCTGGTCCCGGTCATCAGGTGGTCGCGGTTGGTGTTGGTGTTGCACTGGACGGACGCGTAGTAGGCGTCACAGGTGGTGAACACCGAGGCGAGCGCGTGGTAGAAGGGCATGTCGGCGCTCTCGTAGTAGCCCTGGCCGAGCCAGCCGCCGGAGCGGCGGGTGACCGAGCCGTCGGCGAGGCCGTCGTTCCAGGCCTTCATCGAGTCCACGAAGCCGAAGGCGGGCGCGCCCTGCTGGTAGGCGCTGGTGTGCGCGGCGTTCATCGGGAAGGGCAGCAGGTGGCCCTCCTTGCGGCCCGGGTCGGGCTGGTGGAACACCGAGCGCCCGTTGACCCCGCGCACCGCCGTCCGGTCGCCGAAGCCGCGGACGCCCGCCAGGGTGCCGAAGTAGTGGTCGAACGCGCGGTTCTCCTGCATCAGCACGACGACGTGCTGGATGTCCGCCAGCCGCCCGGGCTTGGCCGGCGCGGCGAGCGCCTGCTGGACGCTGATCGGGAGGGCGGACAGCACGGCGGCCGCCGCCGCGCCGCCGAGCAGGCTGCGGCGCGACAGTTCGGGCATCGGACTCATCGGGTGGGGCTCCTTGCTGACGGGCGCCGGACCATCGGTTCGACCCGGACCAGTCACGTTTCTAAGCGACCGAGGTGACCGGGGCCGGGGAGTTCGATGACGATCCGATGGCCGCCAAGGGGCCCGGAGCTGTACAGACAACTTGTCGGTCTGTCGGGCGGTGCGGGAGCCACCGTCAAGTCCGTGCCGGGGAAGCCGTGTCGGCCACGGGCGCGGGATGTGGCGGCGGATCCGTCAGGTCCGAGGGCCGGCCTGAACTGGTCCGGCGTCAGTGGCGTAGCCCTTCCGGCCGACGCCGGTCACCGGGCGGCGGTGACGCCCGGGGTGAGGCGGAGTCGCTCGGGGCGGGACGGGGAGCGGAGGTCCTCCGGGGCGAGCAGGTCGCGGCGGGCCTGCCAGGCGAGCAGCCGCTCCAGGGCCTGCTGGTCGCGCTCGTCCGCCGTCCCGGCCGTGGCGCCCGGGCCGACCTCGCGCAGCAGGACGCGGGTCGGCTCGCCGTCCTCGCCCGGCATGACCTCCAGGACGGAGAACCACGAACCGGGCGGGAACACCACCTCGGGCTCGCCGTCCTCGGCGATCACCGAGGTGCGGCGGCCGGTCGCGGACCACACCAGAAACTCGACCGGAGTCCCCGGTACGACCTCCAACGCCGGCGTCCCGACCACCGGCGCGGGCTCCACCAGCAACGTCCCCGGCACGTAGTGACGCAGTTCCTCCTCGCCCGCGTCGGCGCCCAACAGCACGGCGCCCCGGTGGTTCGGCAGCCGCCGCAGGCCGGATCCCAGGCACGCCAGGTACGGGTCCAGCGGCCCGGAGCCCGGTCGGCGGGCCGCCACGACCAGCTCGGTGTGCAGGACCGGGACGCCCGTGTCGACGTGGTGCAGGTAGACCGCCGCGAGGTCGCTCTTGAGGTCGTCCCGGGAGTGCGAGCGCAGCGCCGGCAGCCGCATGGCGACCTGCTCGGCGCGGCTGGCGCAGCGCTGGAAGTGCTCGCCCAGCAGCGCCCGGAAGGCGGTCCGCTCGGCGGCCGTGCTCGGGCGGCCGGAGACGGCGGTGCCGTCGGGGGCGAGGAGGCGGGCGCGGGTGGGGGCTTCGGGCTCCGGGGCGGGGGCCGGTTCGGGTTCGGGGGTGGGCTCGGGGTCGGGGGTGGGCTCGGGGTCGGGGGTGGGCTCGGGGTCGGGGACCGGTTCGGGTTCGGGGACCGGGGCTGGCTCGGGCTCGGGCTCGGGCTCGGGTTCGAGGGCGGGCTCGGGGTCCGGAACCGGGGCCGGTTCGGGCGTGGGTGCTTCGGCGGCGGGAGGTGTGGCCGGTTCGGGGATCTGCGGCTGGGCCTGGACCGGGGCCGGGGGCTCCGGGAGGGTGGCGGTGGCGGCGGTGAACTCTTCGTCCGGGGCGGGGACTTGGGCGTCGGGGTCGGCCGTGGCGGCGGTCTGGGTCCGGACCGCCGAGGCCGGCGGGATGGCCGCGGTGATGGTGGCGGCGGTGGCGGACTCGCCTTCGGGGGCCGGTCGTTGCGGGTCGACCGCGGCGGCCTGCACGGTGGCCGGCACGGCGGGCTGGGTGGGCTGCGCCGCGGGGAGGAAGCTTCCGCGGCGTGCGCCGTCGATCAGCAGCTCGGGTGCGGTCGCACCGGGGGTGGTGAGCGCGGCGCGCAGCTCGTCCAGGACGGCGAGCACCTCAGGCGGCACCGTTCGCCCGTCCGCGCCCGCGATCAGCAGCGGGTGGGCCGGGTCGGGGTCGCGCAGGCGGGGCCCGCGGTCCTGCGGCGGCTCCTCGGGGCGCAGCCACAGGCCGGCCGGCACGGCCTCCAACCGCCAGCCGGTGACCGGGGATTCGTAGAGGGCCGGTCCGCAGGCGGCCGGGCCGCCGGGGGTGGTGCGCCAGGCGGAGGCGACCACGCGGCGCCTGGTGGGGGAGGCGGTCAGCTCGGTCAGCCACGGTTCCCAGGCGGGGGTGCCGTCGGCGGCCAGCACGCGGGAGGAGAAGCCGCTGGTGGTGCGCATGGGCAGGCCGACGGCGGCCCGGAGGTCGTGGCCGAGTTCGGTGGCGAGCCCGGTGGCGAGGGCGGTGAGCGCGCCGGTGGCGGCCCAGGGGGCGCTGAGCAGCAGGTCGGCCTCGGGGCCGGGGAGCAGACGGCGGAGCCGGGCGGCGAGCTCGGCGGCCGGGGGGAGGGGCGCGCCCGGGTGGCCGACGACGAGGATGACGGTGCCCTCGTCGGCGGTGGCCCTGGTGAGCGGGCCGGACGGCCCGTCGGGGTCGGGCTCGCTGCGGAACCAGTAGCCGTGCGGCAGCGCGGTGACCAGCGGGTCGGCGGGCGCGGCGGGCGGTGTGGGTGCGGCGGGCAGTGCGGCCTCGACGCGCCGGGCGGGGGCGGCGGGCTCCGGGGCCGCTGCGGCGGGGCCGGGCGCGGACACGGCGCCCAACGGAACGCCCCGCGCGGGCGAGGCCACGACGGGCGCGGCCACCGGAAGCTCCAGCACGGCGGTCTCCGCCATCGGACGCTCCATCACCACGGTCTCCGCGGTCGAGCCGGTCGAGCCGGTCGAGCCGGTCGAGCCGGTCGAGCCAGCCGAGTCGGTCGAGCCGGCCGGTGCGGCGGCAGGCTCCGTCGGTAGCGGCCAGACCGGCCCGAGCCGGCGCACCTGCCCGGCCGGGGTGCAGAGCCACCAGGAGGACGGCGCGTCGTCCGTCGGCCCGCTGGTCAACAGGGTGCCGTCGGGGCGGAGGGTGACCAGTCCGTCCGGGGCGACGACGCCGATGCCGGTCAGTTCGGCGATCCGTTCGGCGGGGCGGGGCCCGGTGTCCGGGGCGGTGGCCAGGCCGGAGGCGGCGAGGACGAGCGCGGTGGCGTCCCGGGCGGTGGCGGTGCGGGTCAGCTCGTCGAGCCGGCCGAACAGGACGGCCGGCGCGTCGGGGGCGGCCGCGAGGACGGTGACGGTCCGGGCGACGGCGGTGAGCCGGCCCAGCGCGGCGGTCATCGCGACGGGCAGGGCCGCCGGGCCGGTGCCGTCCGCGCCGCCGGGGGCGATGACGAAGTGCGGGCCCACCTGGTGCAGGGCGGCGGGCCCGGCGGCGGGGGTGTTCCGACGGAAGGCCAGTCGGCGTTTCGCCGGGGCGGCGCCCGGCGCGTCCCCTGCCGCCTGCGCTGATGTGCTCATCGTCCCGCCCGCCCTCCGTCCGCGCGGCCGCGTCTGCCGCACGTGTCACCAGGCTCTACGGCCGCCTCGCCTCGCCGGGTTCACCGGCTCGCCCGACTCACCCCTCGTCCCCGTCCTCCGCCATGACGGCGGTCTGCACCTGGACCGTGCGCCGGCGGGTGATGTGCAGGCCGCGCCCGGCCGGGAAGGCGCGGGGCTTGGTGGAGCCGAACAGGAAGCCCTCGCTGGGCGGGCAGGACAGCAGCACCACCGGGGTGTTGACCTCCTCCAGCTTGCGCAGCAGCTGGTCGGAGGAGGCCCGCCCGATGCCGTTGGCGCTGCGGGCGACGATCAGGTGCAGGCCGAGCTCGGCGCCCTGCGCCAGGTAGTCGAGCAGCGGCGCGAAGGGGTGGGCGTTGAGGCCGCCGGGGGAGCCGGAGACCAGTTCGTAGTCGTCGACCACGATGAAGAGTTCGGGCCCCTGCCACCAGTCGCGCAGCCGCAGCCGGGCCGGGGCGATGTCGGCGCCGGGCAACCGGTTGGCCATGGCGCGGGCGGCGCCGTCGACGATCTGGCGCAGCACGTCGACGCTGACGGCGTGGCCGAGCCGGTACTCCTCGGGCACCGCGTCCTGGAGGACCCGGCGGTAGTCGATGAGCATGATCCGGGCCTCGTCGGGCCGGTACGCGCTGGTGATGCCGGCGGCGACGAGCTTCAGCAGGTTGGTCTTGCCGGCCTCGCTGTCGCCGACGACCAGCAGGTGCGGGGTCTCCTCGAAGTCGTGCCACAGCGGGGTGAGCGAGACGTCCTGGAGACCGAGCGGGATGCGCAGCCGGCCTTCGGGGGCGGGCAGGGCGGCGGCGGGCAGTTGCAGCGGCAGCATCCGGATCTCGGGTGCGCGCGGGCCGGTCCAGTGGTCGGCGACGGCGTCGACCAGGTCGGCGACGCCTTCGCCGAGGTCGGTGGAGGTGCCGCTGCCGTCCAGCCGGGGCAGGGCGGTGAGGAAGTGCATCTGGTCGGAGGTGAGGCCCCGGCCGGGGATGTTCGGGACGGTGGCGGCGGCCCGCATGTTGACGGCGGAGTCGACGGCGTCGCCGAGGCGCAGTTCGAAGCGGGTGCCGAAGAGGTCGCGCAGGGCGCTGGTGACCTCGCCCCAGCGGGTGGTGCCGACGATCAGGTGGATGCCGTAGTTGAGGCCGCGCTGGGCGATCAGGGTGAGGGCGGGGGCGAGGTCGGGGAACTCCTGGCGGATCGTGTTCCAGCCGTCGATGACCAGGAAGACGTCGCCGTACGGCTCGTCGGGCAGTTCGCCGGCCGCGCGGCGCCGGCGGAAGGCGGAGACGGAGTCGATGCCGTGTTCGGCGAAGCGCTGCTCGCGTTGGTTCAGGATGCTGTTGACCTCGGCGATGGTGCGCAGCACCCGCTCGGGGTCGTGCCGCCCGGTGATGCCGCCGACGTGCGGCAGGCCGCGCAGCGAGGACAGTGTGCCGCCGCCGAAGTCCAGGCAGTAGAACTGCACTTCGCCCGGGGTGTGGGTGAGGGCGAGGGCGGTGATCAGGGTGCGCAGCAGCGTGCTCTTGCCGCTCTGCGGGCCGCCGGCGATGCCGACGTGGCCGCCGGCGCCGGAGAGGTCGGCGGTGAGCAGGTCGCGGATCTGCTGGAAGGGGCGGTCGATGACGCCGATGGGGACGGTCAGGGTGCCGCGGTCGGCGTCGCTCTCGGTGGTGAGGCCGTGCTCGGGGTGCGGGGCGAGGGGCGGCAGCAGCTGGTCGAGGGTGGGCGGGACGCCCAGCGGCGGCAGCCACACCTGGTAGGCGGGCGGGCCGGCGTCGGTGAGCTTCTCGGCGGCGAGGTCGAGCAGGGTGTGGGTCTGCTCCGGCGTCTCCTCGGGCTCCTCGGCGGCCGGCAGGGCGACGGGCTGACGCGGCGCCACGTAGGTGGTGCCGTACCGGGCGACCTGGCCGGCCGCGGCCTCCTGGCGGGCGGTGGCGGGGCGCCGGGCCCGGTAGGGGCCGGAGACGTACGCGGCCTTGAAGCGGGTCAGGGTGGCGATGTCGCTGCGGAGGAAGCCGTTGCCGGGCTGGGAGGGCAGCTGGTAGGCGTCGGGGACGCCGAGGACGCCCCGGCTCTCCATCGCGGAGAAGGTCCGCAGGCCGATCCGGTAGGACAGGTGCGACTCCAGGGCGTGCATCCGGCCTTCGTCCAGGCGCTGGGAGGCCAGCAGCAGGTGCACGCCGAGGGAGCGGCCGAGGCGGCCGATCATGATGAAGAGCTCCATGAAGTCGCGGTGCGCGGCGAGCAGTTCGCTGAACTCGTCGACCACGACGAACAGGGTGGGCAGCGGGTCCAGCGGGGTGCCGGCGGCGCGGGCGGTCTCGTAGTCGAGCAGCGAGCTGTAGTTGCCGGCGGAGCGCAGCAGTTCCTGGCGGCGGACGAGCTCGCCGTGCAGGGCGTCGCGCATCCGGTCGACCAGGGCGGCTTCGTCGGCGAGGTTGGTGATCACCGCCGAGGTGTGCGGCAGCCGGTCGAGGCCGAGGAAGGTCGCGCCGCCCTTGAAGTCGACCAGGACGAAGTTGAGCACTTCGGAGGAGTGGGTGAGGGCCAGCGACAGCACCAGGGTGCGCAGCAGCTCGGACTTGCCGGAGCCGGTCGCGCCGATCAGCATGCCGTGCGGGCCCATGCCGCCCTGGGCGGACTCCTTGATGTCCAGTTCGACCGGCGTGCCGTCGCCGGAGACGCCGAGCGGCACCCGCAGCCGGTCGCGGACGCCCCGCCCGGCCCAGCCCTGGGCGATCTCGTGCCGGTGCAGGTCGCGGATGCCGAGCAGGGAGGCGAGGTCGTAGTCGGTGGCCAGCGGCTCCCCGGCCTCCGACGAGTCTCCGATCCGGTACGGGGCGAGCTGGGCGGCCAGCCGGCGGGCGACCGTCACGGACAGGGCGTCGGGCCGGCCGAGGTCGGTGACGTCGTCCCGGTGGTTGCGGTCGGCGCCGATCATGGCGAGCCGGCCGTCCTCGATCCGCAGCCGCAGCCGGAAGCGCAGCGGCTTCCAGTCGAGGGTGTCGCCGAGGTCGAGCAGGACGGCGTTGCGCCAGCCGGCCAGCGCGGCCCGGCTGGTGGCCCCGGCCTGCGGGCCGTCCAGCACGATCACGGTGAACGGCTCGTCCCGGCCGGGCTGGCTCTCCGGCTCGAACGGGGGCCGGCCGGCGAACTCGTCGCCGAGCAGCTGCTCGACCTCCACCACGGATCCGGCCACCAGCCGCACCGGACCGACGCCGTCGGTGTCCTCCGGGTGCAGGGCGTGCGGCAGCCACTTGGTCCACTCCCACTCGGCCTGGTGCTCGGCGTCCGTGACGACGGCGATCCGCAGTTCGTCGGGGGCGTGGAAGAGCGCCAGCTGCGCCAGCATGGCGCGGGCCAGGGCGCGGGTCGCGGCCCGGTCGTCGCCGCGCAGCAGGACCTGCGCGTACCCGCGCAGGTAGACGGCGATGGGCTGGTCGGCGACGGTGCCGTAGGCGTTGATGAAGCGGCGCAGCGCGTGCGCGCACAGCGGCTCCAGGTCCTCCACCGGCTTGGTGGACAGCGGCGCCAGCCGCACCGCGAGCCGCTGGTGGCCGAGGCCGATCCGGACGTCGCCGAAGTCGGGGTGGGTGCTGCGCCGCTCCCACAGCCGGGAAGTGCGGGCGAGCGAGCCGAGCGCGTCGGGGGCGGGGTGGCGCCAGGCCAGCGCCTCCTGCTGGCGGGCGATGTGGCCGCGCACCTGGCGGCGGACCTGGGAGAGGTAGCGCAGGTAGTCCCGGCGTTCGGCGCGCAGTTCCCGCTTGCGGTCGCTGGCGCCGCGGATCAGCTGGGTGACCAGCATGCCGACGGCGGACAGCGCCATCATGCCGATCGCGACGTAGGTCAGGATGCCGCCGCTGTCGCCGGGGCGCAGGAAGATGAACACCATCGAGAGCGAGCTGAGCGCCATCGGCGCCATGGCGATCATGTTCGACATGCCGCTCTGTGCCTCGGGGAGGACGGGCGGCTCCTGCAACTGGATCTCGCCGTCGGGCATCGCCGGGCCAGGGCGCCGCGGCGGACGGTTGACCAGCACCACACTCAACGAAGGGCTCCTCGCGCAGGGGAACGGCCGCTCGCTGCGTCGGCGGCCCGGGACGCGCACCGTCCACCCGGGACGACGGGCGGCGGGCCCGGCCGGGTTCACCCGGTTCGGCGGGGCGGGCGCGGCGCCGACGCCGAGGACGGCCGTGAACGGCTGTGAACGCCCGCGAACGGCCGCCGCGAAACGGATTCCGGCAGGCGGTGAACCCTGCGGGCCCCGCCGTCCGTGCCTCCTGGTGAGGTGACGCCCGGGCTCGTCCATCCCCCAGGCGCCCCCGGGCCGTCACCTCGCCATGCCGTTCGGAGGCCAGGGCAAAAGGGAGAAGTGTGAACGGGAGCGCGAACGGGACCGCCGTCGCCGGACTGTGCCGACTGAGGTTCCGAACGCCCGAGGCGGTCCTGGAACTCGCCGTCCCCGCCGACGTACCGCTGGCCGACCTGCTGCCGGCCGTCCTCGCGCACGCCGGCCCCGAGCTGGAGGAACAGGGCGTCGAGCACGACGGCTGGGTCCTGCAGCGCCTCGGCGGCCCGCCGCTGGACGAGGAGCTCGGCGTCGACGCGCTCGACCTGCACGACGGCGACGAGCTGTACCTGCGCCCGCGTCGCGACGCCCTGCCCGAGGTGCACTACGACGACCTGGCCGACGGCGTCGCCACCGGCATGCGGGCCCGCTCCGACACCTGGCGCCCGGCGCTCACCCACCACGTGGCGCTCGGACTGGCCGTGGCCGTCCTGGCCGGCGGGCTCGCCGTGCTGCTGCTCCCCGGCCCGGAGCAGACCCGTGCCCTTGCTGCCGCCGTCACCGGCCTGCTCCTGCTGCTGGGTGCGCTGAGCGCCTCCCGGGCGGTCGGCGACGCCGGCGCGGGCACCGCGCTCGGTGCCATGGCGGTGCCCTACCTCGCGATGGCCGGGGCCCTGCTGCCGGCCGGCGGCGGGGCCGGTGCGGTCGGCGCCCGGATGCTGGCGGGCGGCTGCGCGGCCGCCGGTGCGGCGGTGCTGGCGCTGGCCGCCGTCGGCTGCTCGGCGCCGCTGTTCCTCGGCGCGGTGCTGTTCGCCCTGTACGTCATGGTGGCGGGCGGGCTGACGCTGGGCGGGGAGGAGGGCCCGCAGGTGGCGGCCGTGCTGGCGGTGCTCGCGGTGATCCTCGGGGCGTTCGTCCCCGGGATCTGCTTCCGCCTGTCCGGGCTGCGGCTGCCCGCGCTGCCGCGCAACGCCGAGGAGCTCCAGGAGGGCATCGCGCCCGTCCCGAGCGCCACCGTCCGCAGCCGCAGCGATGTCGCCGACGGCTTCCTGACGGCCTTCCACCTGGCGCTCGGCACGGTCCTCACGGGATGCCTGACCCTGGTGGCCGGCGAATCCGGCTGGGCGGCCACGGCCCTGACGGTGACCCTGTCCGTCCTGCTGCTGCTGCACTCCCGGGCGATCGGCAGCATCCCGCAGCGGCTGTCCGTCCTCCTGCCCGGCGCCTACGGCCTGGCGCTGCTGCTCGGACACCTGGCCGTCGGCGAGCGGAGCGGCGGGCGCTTGCTGGTGCTGGTCGGCCTGCTCGCCCTGGCGGCCGCCCTCGCGGTGGTCTCCTGGACGATCCCCGGGCGCCGGCTGCTGCCCTACTGGGGCCGGGCCGCGGACCTGCTGCACACCACCGCGGGGATGGCCGTGATCCCGCTGGCGCTGGCCGTGGCCGGGGTCTACCACGAGCTGCGGGCCCTGGCCGGCTGAGCCGGACCCTGACGGCCCCGCACCTCCCGCCGCCGGACCCTGGCGGCCCCGCACCTCCCGCCGCCCGGCCCGGCACCTTGCGCCGTGCGCCGCCCGGCCCCGCACCTTCCGCCGCCCCGAGGAGAACCACGAGATGCAGTCGAAGCGCGACCAGGTGCAGGCCCACCTGTTCGTGATGGGCAGGCTCGCCACCGGCATGCTGCGCGGCGAGCCCGACGCGGCCGACACCCCGGCCGGGCGCACCTCGCGGGGCACCGTCATCGGGCTGGTCATCGCCGTGCTGGTGTGCCTGGTGGCGGCCGTGTACGGGGTGATCGTCCCCGGCGGCGCCACCGGCTGGCAGAAGCCCGGCACCCTGGTGGTGGTGAAGGAGAGCGGCGCCCGCTACCTCTTCCTGGACGGCAGCCTGCACCCCGTGCTGAACGAGGCCAGCGCCCGGCTGCTGGCCGGCGACCAGCTGGTGGTCGACCAGGTCAGCGTGCGCTCGCTGGCCGACACCCCGCGCGGCGTCCCGATCGGCATCCTCGGCGCCCCCGACGGCCTGCCCGGGGCCGAGCAGCTCGCCGACGCGCCCTGGCTCGCCTGCGCCGTCAGCCGGCCCGGCCCGTCCGGCGGCCGCCTGGCGGAGCTGGCCCTGACGGTCGGCCCGGGCCGCCGCGGCACCGGGCTGACGGACGGCCAGGGCGCGCTGGTCGCCGCCCCGGACGGCGCCGAGTACCTGCTCTGGCACGGCCGCCGGCTGCGCCTGGACACCGTCAACGGCGCCCGCCAGGCCCTTGGCCAGAGCGCCGTCGCCCCCTACCCGGTGACGGCCGCCTTCCTCAACGCGCTGGCCGCCGGCCCCGACCTGGCCGCTCCCGACCCGGGGGAGCGCGGCAAGGCCGGCCCGCAGCTCGGCGCCCACCCCACCCGGGTCGGCCAGCTGTTCACCGGCCCCGGCGGCGACCCCTACCTGCTGACCACGGCGGGGTTCACCCCGCTCAGCCGGATGGCCTTCGAGCTGCTGCGCAACGACCCCCGCACGCAGAGCGCCGCCTACGGGGGCGACGTCGTCGCCCCCGTCCAGCTCGGCCCGGCCGACCTCACCGGGCACACCGCTCCGGCCGCCCAGCCGTCCGCCGCCGCCGGCGGGCTGCCGGCCGCGCCGCCGGAGCTGGTGACGATCCCCCAGAACCGGGGCGTCTGCGCCGACCTGCGGCTCACCGACCAGGCACCGACCACCTCCGTCACCCTGGTCGACGCCGCCGCCGTCGAGGGCCCGCCGCCGGCCGCCCAGCCGGGCGTGGACCCGGCCTGCGCCGGCGCCGACAGCATCGCCGTCAAGCCCGGTGGCGGCGCCCTGGTGCGGGCGCTGTCCAGCGCGGGCGTCGGCGCCACCCTGTACCTGGTCACCGACGCCGGGGTGAAGTACCCGCTGGCCTCCGCCGCGGCGGTCAAACAGCTCGGCTACGGCGAGGTCGTCCCCTCGGCCGTCCCGGAGGCCCTGCTGTCCCTGCTGCCGACCGGCCCCAGCCTCGACCCGGCCGCGCTGACCGGCGCCGCGAGCCCCGCGCCGCGGCCCTCAGGACCGTCCTGCGCGAGGTGAACCACCCCCCGGCACGCGTCCGTTGAAGCAGATGGACCGGGTCGGCCGACCCGCTCGGGCGGCATCCGCCGCAGCCGAGAACCCGTACCGACGAAAGGCAGCGCAATGACCACTCCTCCGGGCTTGCAGACCGACGACGCGGCCGTCAAGACCGTCCTGGCGACCCTGGACACCCACATCCAGGCCATGATGCGGGCCGGCCAGCAGGTCGAGGACGTCAACCTCGAAGTCCAGAACCACTTCAAGGCCGCGTGCAGCACCGCCTACCAGGGGAAGATCGACGACTGGCAGACCCGGTACCAGCGGCTCAAGAGCGCCTACGCCACCTTCCAGGACCGGTTCTCCACCGGGCACACCCAGATCAACTCCGCCCACGACGAGGCCTACGGCGTCACCAACAGCTGGGGCGGCGGCGCGGGCGACGAGGTCTACAAGGGCCTCAACCTCTGATCCAGCCCGCGCCGACAGACCTGCCGGACCCGGGCAGCCCGGGCCGGACCCCAGCCGACCGAAAGGACCAGCCATGGCAAGCATCGAGCTCCACCACGCGAACATCGACGAGGCGGCGGACGCCCTGACCCAGGCCGGCAACGGCATGCACTCCGCGATGGAGGACTGCCTCCAGGCCATCCAGACCGCCGAGCACCAGCTCAAGGGCGACCTGGCCGCCGCGGCCCACTCCTTCTACCTGGTGCTGGCCGGCCAGGACGCCACCATGACCACCGACATCCAGCAGGGCGCCGACACCCTGCGCACCATGCACGGCCTGCTCCGCGACGCGGACCGGCGCGGCGCGGCGGGCATCTGATGACGGCCGCGGAGCGGCTCGACCGGAGGGGCGGGCGCGATGCCCACTAGCCCGCCGGAGCCGCCGAAGGTGCCCGACGCACCGACCCTGACCCCGCCGGCGCCCGGGCCCCCGGCACCGGACATGAGCCACACGCTCAGCGTCAACCACGACGACCTCGAGTACTTCGCGAACTCGATCCTGCCGTCGTACCTGAGCCAGCTGGAGACCGACCCGGGCTACTCGGCCATGCTGGGCTTCAGCGGCCAGGGCACGGTGACCACGAAACACCACTACGTCTCGCTGCTGGCCGGGAACTTCGAGAGCGGCACCAACCTGGCGAAGGGGTTCACGCACCTCGCCAGCACCGTGGTGGGTGATTTCAAGACCTTCCACAACCAGATGGAGAAGGGACGGCTCGACGTCCTGAGCTTCCTGAACCTGATGGACACCGCTCACGACGAGGCTCTGACGGCCGCGCAAGTGATGCAGATCCTGCAAGACGTCATCGCCGTCGGTGGCGGTGGCGGCGGTGGTGGCGGCGGCGGGAAGTAGCGCTCTTCCCCTTCCGGTCGGCTCCCTGTACCCCTGAACCCCTTGACTCACCTGGAGACCTCCGTGCCCATGCTCTGGGAGACGACGCTCGCCGCCTTCAACTCCAAGCAGGCTCCGGTGGAGATCACCACGCGGGACAAGATCGCGGGAGCGAAGGCCGAGAGATGGATCAAGTCCGGGAACATGTCCGTCGAGAACGGGTACTTCGACCCCAAGGACGCGTCCACCCAGACGTACTTGACGGACGGCACGGGGCTGGGGAACCCGGACGTCTGGTGGGCGATGAACTTCTACGACGGCACCGCCAACAACGGCGATGGCGGCCCGCGCCACTTCAAGATCAACGTCCACATCGACTACGACAAGTGGGGGAACGACCCCAACGGCGTGCTCTCCAAGTTCAACCACCAGGCCGAGTTGATCCTCGACCCGATCATGCCGGACGTCTCGACCGACGTGGCTCCGGACTCCAAGGCGAAGCTCCCGATCAGTACCCGCGGGAACGACACGATCGACCCGCAGAGCCTGCTGGCCGGGGCCAAGGCGATCGAGGACACCACGAAGTGGTTGTCGACCCAGGCCGAAGCGTTCCGCAAGTGGGCGGAGCAGATCGACGGCCCGGGCGACAGCTGGGAGGGTGACGCGGCGGGCGAGTTCAAGAAGCTCCTCGAAAGGTTCGCCGTCGAACTCGACGACCTGCGCAACCAGTTGATCGGGGCCAACTACGGGCCCTCGCTGGAGTACGCGGCGTACGGAATCGGCGTCGTCATCAAGGCGGTCAGGACGGCGCAGACGGTCTGGTACAGCACCGGGTTCCCGTACCAGTGCATCCAGGAGGTCCTGTGGGAGGAGATGCACAAGGCCCCCATGTACTGGACCGCGGAGAGCACCTGGAAGTACGACACCTCCTCGCTGGGCGACCCCCGCAACGACGCCTTCTACGCCGCTCTCGACCAGAAGGCCAAGGAGAGGTGGCTGAAGAAGGTCGCCGACTACCTGGACAAGCCCGGTGACGACGCGATGGCGGCACTGGGGAGCGCGTACGACCCGCTGATCACCAAGCTCGGGTTCGACCTCATGCCGGTCGGCATCACGCTTCCGCCGAAGGAGATGCCGGACCCCAACGACCCCAACAACCCCAAGAACCCCGACGCACCCCCACCGCCCGGTCTCGGCGACGGCAGCGGGGGAGACGGTGGGGCCGGCGGTGGGGCCGGCGGCGGGGACAAGAACAACCACATCCCCCCGCCGCCGATCATCGGTGGCGACGGCGCCGGTGGCAGCGGCGGTGGCGGGGGCGGCGGCAAGGGGAACAAGAACACCCACATCCCCCCGCCGCCGATCATCGGCGGCGACGGCGCCGGCGGGAACGGTGGCGGCCTCGGCGCCGGGACGCCGATCCGCGACAAGGACGGCAACGTGCTCCTGGACAAGGACAAGAAGCCGATCCTCCTCCCGCCCGGCGGCTACATCTCGGGCGGCAAGGTCTACGACTCCTCCGGCAAGGAGGTGCTGGGCAAGGACGGCAAGCCGATCGTGGTGCCCCCCGGCGCCAACGTGCCGGCCGGCACCGGCGGAGGCGTGTACGGCCCCAACGCCAAGGTGCCGAAGGGATCGACCATCCGCGAGGACGGCACGGTGGTCGACCCCAACGGCAAGGAGATCCTGGACGCCAACGGCAACCCGATCGTGGTCGAGAAGGGCTCCTCGATCGCCGACGACGGCACCCTGCTGGACCCCCAGAAGAAGCCGATCTCCGACTACATCCAGCGCTCGCGCGACCTCCAGCACGCCTGGGCCTCGGTGGGCGGCAGTGGCAGTGGCAGTGGCAGTGGTGGTGGCGGAACCATCACCTGGGGCGACATCAGCGGTGCGCGCCCGCCGTCCACCGGTGGGGGCACGCCCTGGACCCTGAACCTGGGGTCGGGGGGCAGCGGCCTCGACCAGAGCGACGGCTTCGGCGCGGTCGGCACCTACCCGGGGATGTTCAGCGGCGTCGGTGGGGGTGCGTACGAGGGCCTCGGCACCTCCGGCGGCGGCCAGGCCCCCCGGATCCTCAACACCAGCAGCGGAGTCGGCCCCCGGGTAGCGGAGAACGGCGGACCGCCGCCCGCGGCCAAGGTCGCCGGCGCCGGAGCAGCCGCCGCCGAGAAGGCCACGATGAGCCAGAAGGCCTCCGCACTCGCCGCCGAGGAGGCCGCCGCGATGCGGGGCCGCTCGGTGAACACCAGCGGCGGCGGGATGCCCATGGTCCCGCCGATGGGCGGCGGAATGGGCGGCGGCCAGGGCGAGAAGGGCCGGCAGCGGACCACCTGGCTGGCCGAGGACGAAGAGGTCTGGGGCACCGACACCGGTGCGGTCAGCGGAGTGATCGGCCGCTGAGTCGGCGCCGCGTCACGGGAGTGGAAAGGAACACGGAGATGACGTTCTCGTTCGAGGAGCAGCTCGCCCAGGCGATGGCCGCCCTGGAGGAGCAGCAGGTCAAGATGGCCGAGATGACCCGGCAACTGCAGGCGGCGACGGCCTCGGTGACGACCAAGGACCGGATGCTCACCGTGAAGGTGGGCGCGCAGGGCGAGGTGCTCGCGCTGACCTTCCACACCACCGCCTACCAGGAGATGGCCCCCGCGCACCTGGCCGCCGTCCTCAAGGACGTGTTGAACGAGGCCAAGGCCCGGATGGGCGAGCAGATCACCCGGTCGATGCGCGCCTTCGACGGGGTCGGCGAGTCGCTGCGCCTGGCGGTCACCGGCGACCAGGAGGAGGACCCCCTGCTGTCGATGCTGGGAGGCCTGGACCTGGACGCGCTGCTGGAGCCGCTCACCGCGATGCGGCCGGGAGCCGACCAGACCAAGGCCCACAAGCAGGAGGAGTTCAATGGCTAAGCAGTTGGTGAAACTTGAGGACCTGAAGGCGGCGTTCGGCGACTTCGACAAGATGTCCGAGCTGGTCGACAAGGTCTACGGCCAGATCGACCACGTCAACAAGGTGAACCGCACGGCGGCCGGATCCGACGAGATCGGCAAGCAGTACCACGAGAAGGTGGACGAGCCGACCACCAATCTGCTCGAACTGGTCGGCGGCATCAGGGACAAGCTGGCGCGCGTCGCGAAGAACGGCATGAACGTGGCCGACCTGTTCGACTCGACCGACGAGCACAATGCCGGGTTGGTGAAGTGACCCGCCGATAGCGCCGGACGGCGCCGTTCCCCACCCGCACCGCACGCACAGCACCAGCAGGCTTCGCAGCCGGAGGCTCCCCGCCATGGCCCACTCCTCGATCCAGGTCTCGCCCGGCGTGGCGACCTTCTTCCACATCCTCACCGGGATGCCGTGGCCGGAGTCCAACGAGGGATTGCTGCGAGACGTCCGGGACGAGTACAAGACGCTCTCCGAGGAACTGCCGCAGCTCGAGGCCTACATCGTGGACCTGGTGGCCAAGTGCCGGCAGCAGTTCGAGGGGCAGACCGCCGAGGCCTTCGAACAGGACATGGGGCGGTTCGTCGGCCAGGGGAAGGAGGGCACCAACTACATCGCCACGGCGACCGAACTCTGCAAGCAGCTCAGCGAGTTCGCGGGCAAGGTCGCGAACACCGTGGAGTACACGAAGTGGATGATCATCGGCCAGATCGTCCAGTTGCTGATCGAGATCGCGCTGGCCATCTTCTGGTCCCCGTTCACCGCCGGCACCTCGCTCCTCGCGGTCGAGCCCGTCAAGCAGGTCGTCAAGACGATCATCATCAACCTGCTGAAGAAGCTCCTCCAGGTGATCCTGATGCACACCTTCTTCGGTGTGGTGGGCGGCCTGGTGATGGACGGGATCATCCAGGGCATCCAGTTTGGGCAGGGCAACCGGCACGAGTGGGACAAGGACCTGACCAAGCAGGCCGCGATCTTCGGCGCGATCAGCGGCATCATCGCCGGCCCGCTGCACCTGCTGGGCATGGGCCTGGGCAAGCTCTTCGGCAAGATGTTCGGGAAGCTCTTCGTCTCGAAGGAACTGAGCGCCTCGCTGAAGAACCTGGCCGCCGGGATCGCCAAGGGCGGGACCAAGGAGTTCGCGAACCTCGGCGCCAAGGAACTCGGCAATGTCGGGGCCAAGGAGCTCGGCAACGCCGGGGCCAAGGGGCTCGGGAAGGCCGGGGCGAAGGAGGCCGGGGCCGGCGCCGGCCGGGCGATCGGGGACGAGGCGGCGAACAAGTTCGCCAACAGCCTCGAAAAGCTCCTGCGGGAGAACTCCGCCTTCCTCTCCAAGGGCTTCGCGGCCGGCGGCAAGACCGGCGCCAAGGCCGGGGCCCAGTTCGCGGAGAACATGGCGAAGTCCTTCGAGAAGCACCTCGGCCCCGCCCTCGGCAAGGACCTCGCCCGCGAGCTGGGAACGGCGTTCGGCAAGGAGTTCGCCCAGAAGTGGGCCAAGTCGGGGGAAGCCCGCGCGGGCCTGGCCGCCGCCCTGCGCGAGATCGCGAACAACTCCAAGGTCGCCACCGGAGAACTCAAGCTCCTGGCCGAGAAGCTTCCCGAACTCGCCGGCCGCGTCGGCAAGATGAACACGATGTTCGTGCTCGGCCACGTACTCGGCGAGCAGGTCAAGAACGGTCTCAACCAGTACCTGACCGAGGGCTTCTACAACCTGATCTTCGAGCCGAACCACGAGTTCTCGGCCAGCGGCGCGAGCTTCCTCAGCGGCTTCCTCATGGGCGGCGCGCGCCACCTGATGCACGGCCTCACCTCGCCCCTGATGACCAAGTACGTCAACTTCGTCCGGGACCTCCAGCACGCCGACATCCCCCACGACGGCAGCAAGTACTTCCACCCGCTCCACCCCCTCACCCTGCTGTCCGTGGCCACCAACCTGTCCGGCCACGCCGCGCCGTTCCCGGTGCCCAGGCTCGGCGAGCGCCTCCCCGCCCCGACCGAGGGCGGCCCGCACCTGACCAGCACCGAGGGCGGCGGCCGCACCACCTCGCTCACCCCGCCGTCCGGTTCGCACCGCACCGACGGCGGGCCCAGCACCGAGGGCGGGTCCAAGACGGACGGCGGGTCGAACGCGGCCGGCACCGAGAGCGGCAAGTCGACGGGCCCGAAGCCGTCGGTCGGCACGGAGACGCCGGGCGGGGACAAGACCTCCAAGCCCGGCTCGCAGACCGGCAACGGTGGCCGGACCACGCCGGACCCCGCCACCCGCCGCCCCACCGAGTCCGGGGGCGACCAGGGCAAGCAGACGGGTGGCACCACGGCGACGGCGGGCGGCGGCGACCCGAAGCCGGATCCGCGGCCTGCACCGAAGCCGGACCCCAAGCCGGACCCGAAGCCGGATCCCAAGCCGGACCCGAAGCCGGACCCCAAGCCCGACCACACGCCCGACCCTCCGAACCCTGACCACAAGCCCGACCACAACCCCGACCGCACGACGGACCCCAAGCGGGACCCGAACCCTGACCCCAAGCCCGACCACAAGCCCGACCCGAAGCCGTCCAAGGAGGGCGACGGACGGCCTCCCAAGACCGAGGGCGGTCCGGACGGCAGCAAGGACCCCGACCCGAACGGTCCTCGCAAGGACACCCCCAAGTCCGAGTACGAACTCCAGCGCGAACACCTCCGGGAACAACGCCTTCAGGGCGAGAAGGACCGTGCGGCGGCTGCTGAGGCTGCTCGTAAGGCGAAGGAGGCGTCCGGTCCGCCGCGGGTGGACGAGGAGGCGCCCAAGAAGCCGGGTGGCGACGGTGAGAAGGAGCCGCGGCCTGACCCGATGTACACGGCGCAGGGTGAGATACACCGGGATCTGCGTGCGCAGGGTGAGTTGCAGCGGGAGCTGCGTGCGCAGGCTGAGAAGGCTCGTCAGGGGAGGGAGGCGTCGGATACGTCGCAGGCGGACGGTGACGGGGCCAAGAAGCCGGGTGGCGACGGTGAGGAGGAGTCGAGGCCTGACCCGATGTACACGGCGCAGGGTGAGATACACCGGGATCTGCGTGCGCAGGGTGAGTTGCAGCGGGAGCTGCGTGCGCAGGCTGAGAAG
>NZ_JBHWIO010000004.1:112964-134510 GCF_042732075.1 Kitasatospora sp. NPDC059812 | reverse complement strand
GGCTCGTCAGGCGAGGGAGGCGTCGGGTCCGTCGCAGGCGGACGGTGACGGGGTCAAGAAGTCGGGTGATGGCGAGAAGGAGCCGCAGCCTGATCCCGGGTATTCGTCGCAGGCCGAGGCGTTCCGGCAGCTGCGTGAGCAGGGTGAGAAGGATCGTGCGGCGGCTGCTGAGGCTGCTCGTAAGGCGAAGGAGGCGTCTGGTCCGCCGAAGGCGGATGAGGAGGCGCCCAAGGAGCCTGGCGGCGACGGTGAGAAGGAGCCGCTGCCCGATCCCGCGTACTTGACGCAGGCCGAGCTGCACCGGCAGCAGCGTGAGCAGGGCGAGGCGGATCGCAAGGCGAAGGCGCTGGCGGATCCGTCCTTCGTGGAGCGCGAGGAGGCCAAGGCTCTGGCCGACGCCAAGAGGCCGCGTTCGACACGGGAGCTCAAATTCCGCACGATCGACGATCTGAACGCCAAGAAGGAGAGCGACGGCTCCGGTGCCGCCGCGCCGGACCCCGGCTCGGACGGGCGGCCCGAGGGCGGGCCCGGCCCTGCCGGTAGTGGAGTGCAGGACCGAGGGCGGTCCGAGGGCAGTCAGACCCAGGTGGAGCCGGCCCCCGCCGACTCCGAGGGTCCGGGTGGTGGCGAGCAGCAAGGTCCGGATCGGAAGTCCGGGGTTCACGGGTTCGGTGACCTGAAGGATTCGGGGAAGGGTAAGGCTCCGGCGGAGAAGTTCCCCGGCGCGGGGCACTTGTTGACGGATGATGCTCCGCCGGTGCCGCCGAAGGACGGGGCGGAGGGTTCGGGTGGTGGCGAGCAGCTGCGCCCGGATCGGAAGTCCGGGGTTCACGGGCTCGGCGACCTGAAGGATTCGGGCAAGGAGAAGGCTCCGGCGGAGAAGTTCCCCGGTCAGGGGCGGACGGCTGCTGGTCCGCCGTCGGTGCCGCCGAAGGATGGGGTGGTTGAGGGTTCGGGTGGTGGTGCTGGGACGGCGCCTCCGGCTCGGAAGACGGGTGTTCACGGGCTTGGTGATGTGAAGGGTCCGGAGGTCAAGGCTCCGGTGGAGAAGTTCCCCGGCGAGGGACACCTGCTGACGGACGAGACCGGGGCGGGCCCGCAGGAGGAGCACCCGCCGGCGGTGCCGCCGAAGGAGGAGGGGAAGCAGGGCTCGGACGGTGGCGAGCAGCAGCAGCCGGCTCCGAAGTCCGGGATCCACGGGTTCGGCGACCTGAAGGATTCGGGCACGACGGGGCCGGAGGGCAAGCCCCCGGCGGAGAAGTTCCCCGGCCCGGGAGAGAAGCTGGGCGGCCAGGACGCCACCCGCGATGGGCGCGCCACCGAGTCCGGCCAGCGGGACCAGCGCCGCGACGTCGCCGAGCAGCGCCGGGAGGAGCAGAAGAACGATCCGGCCTTCCAGCAGGAGGCCGCGCGGCGCGCACAGGAGGCCGCGGAGGCGGAGACGAAGCTGGCCGAGCGCCGGAAGCAGCGGGCGGCCGACGCGGCCGTCCGCGCCGAGGCCGACCGGCAGGCCCTCAAGGAACGGGAGCGGCTGCGCGCCGAGGAGGAGGCCCGCGAGCAGCAGCGGGAGACCGAGCGGCAGCGTCTGCGGGCCGAGGAGGATCAGCGGGAGACCGAGCGGCAGGTACGCCGGGAGGCCACCGAGGAGGCCGAGTGGCAGCGGCAGTTGGCCGACATGAGGGACAAGTCGGGTGGCAGCGGTGGTACGCGCGGTGACGTGACCCTGGCCGAGGCGCGGAAGCTGCTCGCCGAACACCGCTCCAACGGGGTGGCCGACCCCTGGCATCGGCTGGCATCCGAACTGGGCGTCAACGTCGAGTCGTTGCGGCGTCATGACCTGATGCCCGAGTTCCCGGGAGGATCGGGGGAGCGCGGACCCGGCGCCAAGGCGGAGCACATCGAGCCGACGTCCGACCGGAACCGACTCGGCGGCGACGACACCGCTCTCGCCCCCAAGACCGCCAAGTCCGCGAAGAAGGCCGCTCAGCCGGCGTCCGTCGTGACCCGAGGTATCGACGGCGCCGGTGGCACCGTCGACCGGGAGGCGCTGGACCACGCCGCCAGGGAACTCGCCAACGAACCGGGCCAGTCGACGACCGTACCGCCCGGCGAGGTGTCCTCGGCGTCCGCGCCGTCCTCGCGGGAGAAGCTGGCCGCGGGGGCGTTGCTCAAGCTGCACGACGACCTCTTCCACCCGGACGCGCCCCCCGGTGGGGTCACCCGCGAGTTCGAAAGGGTCCGGGCGTTGCGGCGCCTGGAGCGTCTCGCCCGTGACGAGTACCGGATGCGGGTGCCCTTCCTGACCGGCGGCTGGCTGGGCGGCATGGCCCACGAACTGCACGCGCTGCCCGACCGGCAGCGCCCGGTGCCGGAGCACCTGCGGAGGCTGGTGGACACGGCCGTGCTGGTCGACCCGGCGCTGACCGGGGCCGCCCTCCGGGCCGCCCTGCGGGAGCGGCTGGCGGCGGACACGCCGCCGGTGGACGCACCGCACGAGGAGCCCGTCGCGGCCCCCGACCAGGTCGAACCCGCGCCGCAGGGGCAGGAGCCGCGCGAAGAGGAGTACCGGACCCGCCTGGTGACCACGCCCGGTGGAGCCGTGGTCGCGCTGGAGGTGCGGGGAGAAAGCTGGTCGGAGGCGCCGCCGGAGCTGCTGGAGACCGCGCGCAACGTCTACTACTGGAACGATCCCAAGAAGGTGTCCGACGGCGGCCCCGAACCCGTCCCGCAGCCTGGGACCGAGCCCGGCGCCGATGCGCCGGAGACGAGCAAGCACTACAGCCTGACCGACGTCACCGGGCCCGAACCGCTCCTGGTGCTGATGCCCAAGAAGCTCGACGACCTCGACCCCGAGAAGCTCGCCGAGGGCGTGGCGTCCGACCTGCCGC
This sequence comes from Kitasatospora sp. NPDC059812, assembly GCF_042732075.1. Taxonomy (NCBI): domain Bacteria; kingdom Bacillati; phylum Actinomycetota; class Actinomycetes; order Kitasatosporales; family Streptomycetaceae; genus Kitasatospora; species Kitasatospora sp. NPDC059812. The sequence continues at coordinate 131,622 of NZ_JBHWIO010000004.1, read as the reverse complement.
TCGACCGCATCACCCCGGAAACCCCGCTGGTGCTCGTCGGCCCTGCGAGCCTGGGGGCGGACCTGGCGTTCCCCCGTGCGGTGGCCAAGGCGACGGGGCGGACCGTGTGGACCAACTCCGTGGCGACCTCGATGTCCGGCGGTGTCATCAGGGTGAAGGGCAGACTGCGCTCCGCACTGGCGGACAAGCCGGGCGCGAAGGTGGAGCGGGGGTTCTGGATCAAGGAGGTTCCGCCGGACCCGGCCCTCGTGGAGGAGCAGGGTTCCCACACCGTCCAGGTCAGGAAGGTCCACAAGGACAACGGCCGCTTGGTCGACTCGAACTCGACCTACCCGATCGACGCGACGGACCTCGACAGCCAGCCCATCCTGTTCCCGCTCGGCGGGCAGTCGGGAGGCCGGCTCTTCCGGGACGACTCGCTCACCCGGAACTGGGAGAAGGTGCGGGACGGGTTCGACCCGACCAACCCGCACTTCGAGTACCTGCCGTCCGACTTCTACGACCAGGACGACATTGAGGCCGCCGGGGCCTCGGACAACCCTGACCTCAGCACGATCGGCCTCGTCCCCTGGAACGTCGCGGCCCCGATCTACGCGGCCATGACGCACGCCACGCACCTCGCGACGCTCCTGCCCACGCTGTCGAAGCAGACGGACGGGACCAGGAAGGTCCACCTCTCGGGCGACGCGTTCGGCCAGGTCATCCGCAGGCGGCCCAGTTTCCGGCGCATGCCCCTCGACGCCCAGATCGTGCTGTTCGCCTGCCAGGCGGGCGCGCGCGGGGACAACGGCCAGGTGGTGGCGCAGCAGTTCGCCAACGCCACCGGCAGGGTCGTCTGGGCGGCCACGACCTCGGTCAACGTGGCCGCCGGTCAGCGCTACGCCCCGCTCGGCCTCCTCAGTGACGAGCACGGCACCCGAGGCCGTTGGGTCAAGTTCGTGCCGGGTACGGAACCGGAAACCGAGCAGGGTTCGCACCCGCCGGCGAAGGCGGTGGACCCGAAAAAGAAGAAGAAGGACGACACGGCGAAGTCGAAGGACAGGCGCCTCGGGGCACTCGGCGAGACCGGGCAGGGCGGCGTCCCGCCGGCGGCCCCGCCGACGCCCGCCACGCGGGAGTGGCCGGTGACGGGGCAGAGGTCGGTGGGCGACGGGTCGCACTTCGACGTCCTGCGGGTCCCGGGCGACGGCAACTGCCTGTTCACGTCGATCCTGGCCAGCGCGCCCCGGCAACTGGACTCCTGGGGCCACGGGCACCTGGACGTCAGGGGCGCACGCGCGGCCGTCTCGCAGTGGTTCCGGGGGCAGGAAGGCACCAGGCAGCGGACGGACCTCGACGCCCTGGGGATGAGTCCCCTTCGGTTCCTGCTCTCCGATGACGGTTTCAACCGTGAGCAGTTGACGGCGATCGCCGGCGCGGAGAACCTGGGACTGAGCAGAGGAGACGTGCTGGAGCACCTCCTCGCGGTGTTGGGCGAGGACGGGCCGCAGCGGACGGCGACCTGGGACCGCGTGCTCGACCGGATGCCGGCACTCAGGGAGCTGGTGTGGGTGCAGGCGGGGGACAGGGACCCCCGGCACCTGACGCTGTCCGACCTGACCGATCTGCCGCTCAGCCGATTCGTGGACATGGCGGTGCGCAACCGGGTGCTGTGGACCACCCCGTTCTACGACGAGATCGCGGTGGTGGCCGCCCACGCCTTCGGCATCCAGCTGAGGGTGTACGACCAGGCCTCCGTGCCCCGTCTGTTGAACGAGGGGTCGGAGCGGATCGTCCACATCCTCCGCTCGAATGAGGAGGACATTCGCGTCACCCACTACAGCGCGATGCAGCCGACGACCCCTCGGCCCACCACGCCGCGTCCGGCCGACGTGCCTGTGGTCACCGAGTCGCAGACCAAGCCGACTCCGCCGCCGCTGAAGGAGCCTGAGCGGACGCCTACGCCTACGCCTACGCCGAAGCAGGATCACGAGGGGCAGAAGGAGCCGCAGCAGGAGGAACTGCCGCAGCAGCAGGAGCCTCCCAAGGAGCAGGAGCTGCCCAAGGAGCAGGAGCAGCCAAAGGAACAGCAGCTGCCGCAGCAGCAGGAACTGCCCAAGCAGGAGGACCTGCCGCAGCAGCAGGAGCCTCCCAAGCAGGAGGACCTGCCCAAGGCGCCGGAGCCGCCCAAGGCGCCGCCCCTGCCCGCCCCGCCGGGCCGGATGACGGAGCAGGGCCGGATCAGCGCGGGCGACCGGGTGGTGCTGGTCGACGGGGAGGACGACCAGGTCGTGGCGGCCGTACTCGGACAGCTGCCCGCAGGTGTCTCGGCGAGCCGGCGGGAGGAGATCCGGCAGCGGCTCGCCGAGCAGCTCGACGTCGGGATGCTGGAGCCCAACCTGTCACGGATGACCCGGGGCGACGATCTGCTGGTGCCCCTGGACCTCGGTGGAGGCTCCGGGACGCTGCGGATCAGCGCCACGCTGGAGACGCCCGTCACGAAGCATCGGACGGAGAAGTTCGAGTTCGAGGACGGCGGCGACTCGTCCGCCGGAGCGGGCACCCTGCGTGAGAGCCGGTCCCGGTGGGGCGGGGGTCTGGTGGTGAGCGGCAAGCCGGCGTCGAACACCGGGTTGTCCGGGCCGGTGAGCGGGATGATGGACCGGAGCAAGGCGGTGACGATCACCGCGACCGGCCGGATGACCCACCGCAGGAAGACCGCCGAGCCGGTGCTGTGGGTGGACGCGACGGTCCGGCTGGACCTCGACTTCTCCGGGGTCCCGGGCGTGCGGACGCTCCTGCCGCCGTTCTCCCGGACCCCGGTGGTGAACACCGGGCGGACCGGCGCGGAGCAGCGTCCGGAGCCGGTGCGGGTCCCGTTGCCGGTGCGGATCGTCACGCCGGCCGCCGAGGCTGCTTCCGTCGGGCCTGCGCCCGACGAGATCCGCCACGCCCCGCCGCCCCGGGTGCTGCGGACGGCGGCGCTGGGCGGGATGGACGTGGTCAAGAACGTCGACACGCTGCACGGGCGCGGGAACGCCGCCGCGGGTGACACGGCGCTGTTCGGAGCGGCCGGCGCGCCCTCCGGGCTGGAGGCCTTCGGGCGGCAGAGGTTCGGCGACGCCTGGAGTTCGGTGCGGGCCGAGATCCTCGCCCAGCTGGACCTGCCCAGCCTGCAGACCCAGCTGAGGTCGATGACGGCCGGTGAGCCGCTGGAGATCCCGCTGTCCGACGGCCGGGGCAGCATCCTGGTGTCGGCGAAGGTGCTGGACCTGACGTACCTGCGCAACACCGACGCGGGCGAGTTCAACACCGGCACCGACGTCACCAGCGCCGTCACCGAGTCCGACGCCAAGGCCCGGGCGTTGGCACTGGCCATCTCGGCCAAGCAGTCGAGCGGCGGAAAGGACTTCCTCGGGGGCGCCGGTACGGGGGGCGTGAACGGGCAGCGCGGCAGCGACCGGAACACCATCGAGCAGAGCTCCCAGCGGACCGGAACCGCCCTCAAGGCCAAGATCAAGGGCACGCTCTTCGACGGCACCGCCGAACTCGCCCTGGCGCACTGGGACCCGGAGGGAGTCGTCTCCCCGGAGCGGGCGACGACACGGCTGGCCTTCCGGGTGCTCTTCGACACCGCGGAATGCCAAGCCGGCGGCACGGAAAGCACGTTCCGTCCCGACGCCGAATCCGGACCGCTCCAGGGGCCGGAGCTGGACCCCGGCTCCCTCGCGCGGGAGCCCAAGCCCGAGCTGTGGGGTTCCGACCCGGCGAAGGGCAAGACCGGACTGCCGCCGGGCACGGTCGTGCTCGATGTCGTCCCGCACGTTCCCGGGAGCACCACCGAGCCCGTCGGGCCGCTCAGGGAGGTCCTGGAGACGCTGGGGCGCCGCACCTTCGGTGCTCAGGGCTGGAACGAGCTCGGCCCGTTGGTGCGCGGGGCCTTCCGCAGCGAGCGGCTCGGGGCCCTGCTGACCGGGATGACCCACGGCATCGACCTCCAGTCGCCGCTGCTGGTCAGGACCGGCGAGCGGGACGCCCTGGTGCTGGCCGGAGCCAAGGTCCAGAAGCTGGAGTACGTTCGGGAGTTCGAGAAGGACGCCGAGCTGAACGTCGTGAACGAGTGGGCGGATGCCGGCGGCGTCCGGGAGAACTCCTTCCACGCGGCGGGCGGCCAGTTCCAGGGCGGGCCCGAGTTCAGGGCCCACACCGTTATGGCGGCCTCCGGCGGAGCCGGCCGTACCACCCGGTGGCGCAGCGGCGACCGGGCGGCGGACTCCGTCAGCGGTACCGCCAACGCGAAGTTCGCCGAGAAGATGGTCGTCTACCTGGCCACCGTCGAGCTCGACCTCAAGGTCGTCGAGAACGGCGGGGACGGCTCGACCGCGCCCCAACGGGCCCTGGTCCGGACGCTGTTGGCCGTCCCGCAGTCCCTGACCGCACCGCACCGCACGCCGGAGGGCGAGGGTCTTCGCCCGGCCCGCCTGGTGTTCGACCGCGAGGAGGTCCAGCACGCCGACGAGGCCGCGCAGGTGGAGGAGGCCCCGGTCGTCGAGGGGACGCCGGGCGTCGAGAACATCCCGCTCCTCCCGAAGGCCCCCAAGCCGATCCTCGCGCCGGACCGGACGCCCAGCGTGCAGCCGCCGTCCCGGGTGTCCCGGACCGGCGAACTCGGACCGTCCGACCCCGTGCTGGGACTGCAGGACGCGCGGGCCGTCCTCGACGCCGTGGGCGCCAAGCTGAAGCCGCTGTTCGGCCGTCACTGGGCCTGGGTCGAGGCCGCCCTCGCCCCCCGCCTCGACGAGACGGCGCTGCGCCCCCGACTGTCGGCCCTCACCACCGGAGGCAGCCTGAGCGTCTCGGTGTCGCATCAAGGGTTCACCGTCGAGGTCCGGGTCGCCCGGGCCAAGGTGACCATGCGGGATTACCAGGAGCTGATCGAGAAGTGCGAGTTCGAGCGCGGCGGTGAGACGGTGTCGTCCATCGGGGCGCTTCGCGACGTGCGCAGCGGAGTCAGCGTGGCGGCGGCGATCGAGGGGAAGTTCCCGTACGTCGCGGTGACGCTCGGCCAGTCGTCCGCCGTGCAGGAGACGGTGGGCGCGACACGGGACGCCGTGACCGGCCGGTCCGAGAAGGAGAAGACGGTCGAGCGCGCGGCCCGGTTCACCGGTGACGTGGCCTTCGACATCGAGATCGTGGCGAAGTCGACGCTGCCGAAGGTGCTGCTCGACCGGTCGGACCGGCGGAATCTCGCCCACGCCTCGGGCGGGACGACCGCCGTCACCGCGGCGGACTTCGTGTTCCCGGTCCGTGAACTGCCCATCGACCCGAAGACCGGCGTCGCCCCGGCCCCCGGCACCTTCCGTTCGGTGCCGGAGCGGATCGTCTCCTCCGGCGTGCTGAGCGGCTCCGACGTGGTGCTGCGGGTCTGGGCCCCGGAACCCAAGGGCGGCGCGGCCGGCCAGGAGGACGGGACGCCGAAGCCCCCCGTCGGCGCCCAGCCGACGGGCGCCGGCCAGGTCGTCCGCACCTCGTTGCTGGACCAGCTCGACGGCCGCGGACGGGAGGTGTACGGCGCGAGCTGGGGGCGGGTCCGGCGGAGGTTGGCGCCTGCCCTGTTGCCGGGAGCGCTGCAGTCCCGGCTGCGGGCGTTGATGGCCGGCCAGGAGCTCCTCGTGAAGGTGCCCGGTGGCACCGTCGTGCTCCGATGGGCCGGCGTACGGGAGATGCGGCACACCGCCGACACGGTCGAGACCGAGTTCGCGACCGGCGGCAGCAGCGGCGTCGCCCACGGCGGCCCCGACGGGACGGCCGGCCAGAACCGGGGCACCGACGAGACCTTCACCGCGCGGGTGGTGGGCACCACCGACCCGCTCGGGGCGGTGCCCGTCGCCGTCGTGGCCGGCGGCACTCTGAGCCACGTCCGGGGCCAGGAACGGACCGCGGAGCACGACGGCGTCGGCCGGACCGGTGTGGCGACCAAGACCAAGGTCGCCGGCAGCGTCTTCGAGGGCGCCGCGATGATCCAGGTCGAGATGCGCCGCAAGGGGTCGGCGCGGCCCGTCCGCGGCACGCTCCCCGAGGAGGCGCGGACCGAGCGCCTTCGCCAGGAGGCGCTCCGTCGCGAGACCGAGAAGCTGCCTGAGGGTGCGCCTCTGCCCAAGCCGTTCGGAGACGAACTCGATCGGCAGGGCCGGCGGATCCAGGAGTCGGCCCGCTCCTGGCGGGACCAGGAGGCGGCGAAGGAGGCCGCGAAGGAGGCCGGAAAGGAGCCCCTGAAGGAGGAGGCTCTCAAGGACGGCAACGCGGAGAACGCCGCCCCGGCTACCCCGCACGGCGCCGGCGGCCCGAGCACGCCCGCCGCGCCGACGACGCGGGGGCGGGGTCGCCGGCAGGCCACCGTCGCCGTCGAGGTGGGTTTCGAGGTCCTGCTGGAGACCTCCGACACGCAGCCGGTCACCACCCGGGAGGAGGCCTCCTACCAGGCCCCGCGCCCCGGTCGGGAGACGGTCAAGCCGAAGCGTGGAACCAACGAGATCACCCACCCCGTGCCGCCCAGGGAGGTCTGGGAGGGCCTCCGCTCCGAGGACCTGGTCGTCGACCTGCCCGACGTCGGATCGCTGCGCAACCTGCTCACCACCCTGGGCCGGAACGAGTTCCGGCTGAACGAGAACTCGGCCGCCATGCGCAAGCTCAGGCGGATGTTCGACCGGGGCCCCCTGATCGACGCCCTCCCGGACCTGACGGCGGGAGGGGAGCGGGTCAAGACCCTCCGGCTGGGCGTCCTCGACACGGTCAGCGTCACGGTCAAGGCCGAACTGGTCGGCCTCGGCCAGGGGCGTGAGGAGAAGAAGTCGGAGATCGCCCAGTCCGCCGAACTGGCGACCCGCTTCACCGAGCGGGCGCTGTCCTCCCGGATGACCCAGCTGATGGGCCAGCTCGGCGTCGAGTTCTCCAAGGTCAAGGGCAAGATCATGGCCGGGATCACCTTCGGCGGCGGCGCGGGCCGCCGCACCGGCGGTGAACGCACCCTCGCCGAACGGGCCGTGGCCAACTCCAAGTTCCCTGAGCCGCTGGTGCGCTTCCAGGGACACGTGAAGTTCACGATCTCCTTCGGGCACCGCTCCGGCCCCTGGTCGTGGCGGCCGCGGACGGTGACCGGTGACGTCCCGGTCGTGGTGGGCATCCCGAAGAAGTCGATCACGCGGGAGTACACCGGGCCGGACGACACCTACTTCACCAAGGAGAACTGGCGCACGGGCCGACGGCCGTCCGACCCGTACAGCCTCCGGCCGGACACGGAGGAGGAGCCGAAGCCCGAGGAGCTGAAGCCTGCGGAGCCGAAGCCCGAGGAGCTGAAGCCTGCGGAGCCGAAGCCCGAGGAGCTGAAGCCTGCGGAGCCGAAGCCTGCCGCCCCGGCGTCGAACGACATCGCGGGGCAGGTCGCCGAACTGCTCGGTGGCGCCTCCGGACAGCTGAAGCCGCCCGCCCCGAAGCCCACCGGGCAGGACAAGGAAGAGCCCAAGGAACAGGACGCGGAAGAGCCCAAGGAACAGCCCAAGGAACAGCCCAAGGAAGAGCCCAAGGAACAGCCCAAGGAGCCCGAGCCGGAGATCCACCAGGAGAACCGGGCCGAGGAGCAGTCCGAGCAGAACGACAAGGCCGAGGAGCAGCCCGAGCAGGAGAACCGGGCCGAGGAGCAGCCCAAGCAGCCCGAGGCCCCGGAACCGCCGAAGGACACCGACACCGAGCCGCAGCACCAGCAGGAACAACCCGCCCCGCAGCCGCCCCAGTTCCTGCTGGCGCAGGCCAACCGGGGTGTGCCCGGAAACCGGACGGGCTTGCGGATGGCCTCGGGGGCCTTCGTCGGCGCCGAGGGCCGGCACAACAACGCCCCCTCGGACGTCCTGCAGTTGACCCGTCGGCTGGAGGAACTGGGCGCCCTGGAGCCGGTGGACGCCGAGGCCGTACGGCAGCAGGCCGAGCCGCTGCTCCGAAAGATCGAGGAGCGCCGGGTCAGGCTGCGCAACGCGCCGCCGTTGAAGAGCCCGGTACCCGAGGCGGCCGTCGAGCCGCTGGTACGGGCGGTGACCGGGCACCTGGGCTCGGCGCTGTCGCCCGAGCAGGCCCGCACACTCGGCCTGGAACTCACCGACAGCATCGGCCCCGGCGCGGTGAACCGTCCGGACGACGTGCTGGCGGCGGGTCGCCGACTGCACGAGCTCGGGCTGCTCGACGACGCCGCGCTCGCCGCCCTCGCCGGAGCCCACGCCTCCGGAGCCGCCGCGGGCCCGCCGCCGCAGGCCTTCCTCGACGGCCTGCTCGCGCTGCGCGCCGACCACCTCGGCGGCCGGTTCGACCTGCCCGTTCCGGACGGCGGCCGCCAAGTCGCGGACGCCATGCGCGACCTGGCCCGGCGTGGGGTCGTCCTGGAATGGCGCGCCTCGGGTGCGCTCGACCTGGAGAAGACGGACTTCGCCACCTGGGCACTGGACGGCCCGGCGGACCAGCCGCCGCCGCTCGCGGCCGGCAGCACGCTCAACTGCTGGGAGTCCGTCCTGCTCACCGCGCACTCTCAGGGACTGGTCTCCTGGGAGTGGATCCACGACACGTACGCGAGCGGTCTGGACGGACCGCAGTGGACGAAGAACCTGATCTCCCGCCTGCTCCCGCACACCAGGACCAGCTACGACTCGACCGCCCACGACACCCCGCTGCCCCGCGAGGGCGACATCGTGGTCTACGGTCAGGGCAACCACGTGGCCGTCGCCACCGGCCGGACGGACGAGAACGGCGTACCGGTGCTGCTGAGCTTCGGCGTCAGCCCCACGGACGACGAGGCCGAGGTCAACCGGGTCATCGAGATCGGCGCGACGGACCTCTACACCGGCGGCGCCGATTTCGGCCCCGGCCCTTGGAGCGTGCAACCCGTACCAGTACCCGATACCGCTCCGCCGCGCGTGGAACAGGTGCCTGCGGCTGAGCACGTGGAGCCGGTTGTGCCCACGCTGCCTCCGCCGCCTCCGCCGCGTGTGGAGCACGAGCAGGAGCAGGAGCCTGCTCCGGTGCCGGTGCCTGCGCCTGCGCCTGCGCATGTGGAGCCGGTAGTGCCGCCGCTTCCGCCGCACGTGGAGCAGGAGCCGGTGCCGGTGCCTCTGCCGGTGCCTGCGCCTGAGTCTGAGCACGTGGAGCCGGTTGCGCCCACGCTGCCCACGCCGCCTCCGCCCGCCGGGCCGCCGAGGGCGTCCGACATCCTGGAGCTGAGTCCGCACGACCGCCTCCTGACCCTGGACTCCCTCTCGCCCGAGACCCGTCGCTCCCTCGCGGCGGACACCGACTTCGTCGGGCCTCTGCGGGACGGGCTGTCCTCGGCGGAGTTCGCGACGGTGGCCGCCCGCTTGCTGGTGGATGTCGACCACCGGGTTCACCGGCCGGTATCGGCGCGGCAGAAGGCGCACGCCGAGCTGGAGCTGGTCCTCCAGAACCCGGAGGTCGCCGCCGGCCTGCTGCTGCGGGAGGTACGCGTGGTGGTCGTGCCGCGCGACGTCGCGATGACCGAGGTCGAGGGCTTCCACCACCTGGCCGGCACCACCGTCGGCGAGGGCGGCCGCCGTTGGGAGACCGTCCGTGGCGCGGCCGAGCGCGAGCGCATCGCGGTGACCGAGGAGAACCTGCTCGGCGAGGAGACCAGCATCGGTGAGGACACCGACACCGACACCGGCGAGGTGTCGGGCTTCGCGGACGGCTACTCCTCCACCACCCACGAACTCGCCCACGCCCTGCACGAGTTCAGCCTGACCGACGAGGAGCGCGAACTCGTACGGGACGTGTTCCTGGGTAACCACATGGCCGACACCCTGAGCCAACTGTTCGACACCAGGTCGACCGCGGCCTGGCCCGACGGCTCGGTGTACGACGAGAAGGGCAACCTGGTCGGCAACTACTCGTCCTCGGACGAGCGGGAGTTCTTCGCCCAGCTGGCCAACGTGTACCTCGGGACCAACCGCGGCAACGACCCGGACACCCGTTTGCCCCGCAACAACGGCGCCGGGTGGGTGCGCGAGCACCAGCCCGAACTGCTGCCGATCCTGGAGCGGCTCTTCGGAGAGGAGCCGGACACCGCCCAGGCCGGCCCGGTCAACCCGGTCCACGCGACCCGCGCGGACAATGGGATGCTGGAGGGTTTCCGCGAGTTCCTGCACGCCGTCGACGGCGAGGGGGACGTCGAGGACCTTGAGCCGCCCGCACCGCCGCAGCCGCCGTCCGCGGCCGACCTGATCCAGCAGATCCTCAACCCCGCCGGAGCCGGCAGCAGTTCGGCTGCTGCGGCCCCGCCGAAGTCGCGGGGGCCGAACAACGGAGCGGGGGGCGGGAACGGCTCCGGCGGCGGAACCCAGGCTGGGCGTGGTCGTGGGGCCAACACCGATGCTGCTGCGGTGCCGCCCGGGGCTGGTCGTGGGCGTGGTCGTGGGACCAACACCGATGCTGCTGCGATGCCGCCCGGGGCCGGTCGTGGGCCTGGAACCGTGGCGACGGGAGGGAACAGGGGGCCTCGCTCGACCTCGCAGTCGGGCAGCCAGATCGCGCGCGTGGTCGAAAGGGACGGGCAGCTCTACATCGTCAAGGGAACGCCCGGCGAAGCCGGCTCCGAGCAGCCTCTCGACCTGCGCGCGCCCAGCCTTGACGCACCCTTGGGACAGGAGACCGACTCGCTGCGCGGAGCCTTCGGCCGCTCCCTGGACCGGATGGCGCGAGTCATGATGGACGTCGACCGGTACGGCAATGGCGAGAATTTCAAGGTCATCGGCACGCCGCACCTCGCCCTGACCGTCATTGACGGCGCGGTCCATGTCGCGGGTAACTCCGGAATGAAGAAGCAGAAGAGGACGGATGCGACCAACCGTCTGAGGAGCCTCGACACGCCGGAGGGCCAGGACGGTAGGAACCACGACCTGGGGAAGCTCCGCGAGATTCGGGACGGGAAGTACCGGGACAAGGACTTCCTGGGCTTCGACGACCACGGCGGAGGATTCGATGCGGTCCGCGAGGCGCTGAAGGACCCGAACAAGATCGTGTGGCACCCCAACGAGAGGGACAAGGACACGGGATGCCTCCACGGTGAGATGGACCTCCTGAACGAGGTCGAGACGCGGATGCGGGCGAAGTTCGAGGCCGCGAAGGCGGCGAAGGCGGCGGAAGAGGCGAAGGCGGCGGAAGAGGCCAAGAAGGCGAAGGCGGCGAGCGAGGGGACGCAGGAAGCCGAGGCGAAGGACGACGCGACGGAGGAGGGGCAGAAGAAGGACGGCGAGAAGAAGGACGGCGAGGACTCCGACGCCGAGAAGACGGACGACGAGAAGACGGACGGCGAGGACTCTGACAGCGAGGACTCGGACGGCGACGCGCCCAGCCGCGGGAGTGGGCCGACGGCCGAGGAAAAGGGCAAGGGAAGGGCCGACCAGCTGGGGCTCACGCCGTGGCCGATCGGTGGCAGGAAGCGCGACTGCATGGCGTGCCACTGGGGCCATGCCATCTTCAACAAGCACATCGCGAAGGACCTCGGCTTCGTCGTGGTGACGGGTGGTACCCACGGAAAGATCTTCGGCGGCTGGGCGGCACCGAACTGCATCACGCAGCACAAGGAGGCGATGGCCGAGCTGACGGCGAAGATCACCGGGACCGAGGTGCCCATCAAGGGCGGCACGGCGAAGCTCGACTTCGTCGATGGTGTGATCGTCGCCCCCCAGGGCTTCTCGCCCGGGATGGGCAGTCATGACGAGCCGTACATCTCCGACTCCGACCCCGCCGCCGACACCGATACGGGTTCCGAATTCGAGGACGCCGACGAGTCGTCGAGCTCGGCCCCGAAGGACACCAAGGGGACGGCCTCCGGGCAGTCCACCACCACTCCGCCGACCACCACCACTCCGCAAACCTCCACCGCCCCGCAGTCGAGCACTGCCCCGCAAACGACCACGCCCCCGCCGCCCACCGGCGGATCCGGGTCGACCCCGGCCGGCGGGAGCAACCAGGGGTCCGGGCACGGCCGAGGCCGGGGACGAGGGGGCGGCCACCGAGGAGGGCGTGGCCAGAGCAAGGACCGGAAGCCGAACGGCTGACGAGTTCGTCCGCAGCTGAACCTCCGGGCACCTCGCGTCCGTCAAGACGGGTGGACGTGCCGTTCGGCCGCCTCGACCGGGGCCGACCGGCGGCCGTCCCTGCCGAGCATCGTCATCGAGGGCCAGGGGGCCAGGGTGGGCAAGGACCGGAGCGGCCGGGGGAGTCGGACGGAAGGGGCGGAGGGCGGCGGGATCCAGCTACCCGCTGTGGCATGGGTCGTGCCCGAGGAGTTGGAGGCCCGCCCGGCATCGTCCGCGAGCACTGCGTCCGCGAGCGCCGCGTCCGCGAAGGCGGAGCCCGCCAAGGCCGAGCCCGCGAAGGCGGAGCCTGCCGAGGTCGAGCCCGCGGCGGTGCCCGCCGCCGGCGCCGTGCCCGCCGTCGAGGCCGCGAAGCCTGCCACGGGCGCTGCTGCCGCGGCCGCCGAGGCGCCCGCCGGTGTGACCGCCGTCCCGGGCCCGTCCCCGGCCGAGGAGGAGGGCGTCGGGCCGCGCCGGATCTCGCGGCCGATGGTGGCCGCGGCCGTGATCGCGGGCCTGGTACTGGTCGGGGTGCCGCTGGGCATCGCGAAGTTCGGCGGGGACGACCCCGGTCCGTCCGGTGCGGACGGTCCGCCGCCGGCCGGGTACACGCAGCAGGACGGCGGTAACGGGTTCGTCCCGGGTGCCGACGCTCCGGGGAACCCGGTGGGCGAGCAGCCCGTGCAGGTCGCTCAGCCGGTCGAGGGCCCGCCGCCCGGTGACGCCGGCGCGGCTGCGGCCGGTGGGGCGGCCGCCGCGGCCGGCGGTGCCGTGCCGGACCAGGGCGGCGGCCAGGCCGTACCGTTCGCGGGTCGGGTCCCGGCGGGCGGCGGTGCGCCGTCGACCAGCGGGAAGCCGGACGCGGGCAAGAACACGGGCGGTGGTGCACCGGCCAACCAGGGCGGTGGCGGCGGTGGCGGCGGCGGTGGTGGTGGTGCCGCAGCGGGAGGCGGAGGCGGAGCCCCGCAGACCCAGCCCCAGACGCAGAACCAGCCCCAGCCGCCGCCCGCCGCCGCCCAGCAGCCGGCGCCGTCCGCGCCCGCCCAGCCCCCGGCCAAGCCCGCGCAGCCGGCCCCGCCGCCGGCGCCGAGCTTCGCCGCGGTGGCGGGCCCGGGGTGCAGCGGCGGGGGCGCGCAGGCGCGCGGCTGGTACGACAAGGGCCAGGAGGGCTGGCGGAACAACTCCGGCGGCTACTCGGGGGACGGCTGCAACGGCGGCTACTACTCGATGCCGATGTCGGGTGACGCCAACAAGGACCACGACAACTCGGTGGTCTGGACGTTCTCCACGGGGTCGGTCACCACCGGCACCTGCAAGCTGGCGGTGTACGTGCCGAACAGCGGGGACGTCAAGGCGGTCGGCGGAACGTCGTCCCTCTACACGGTGCAGAGCGGTTCGGGGTCGGGCTCGTTCAACGTCAACCAGGTCGGCAACCGGGGCCAGTGGGTCACGGTCGGCCCCTTCCAGCTCAACGGCGGCAAGCTCGCCGTGACGCTGCACGACCGCGGCCAGGACTGGCAGGGCAGCGACAAGCAGACCTTCGCCCACCACGCCGCGTCCGCGATCCGGGCCAACTGCACCGGGTGACCCCGCTGCACCGACGTACGGCAGCACCGGCACGACAGCCAAGAACGACGGAGGAGAACGCACCATGACCCGCCATGTGCTGACGGTCAGTGCGGAGCAGCGCGACGGCGGTGGCTACCGCACGATCGGCGCCGCGCTGGAGGCGGCCCGCAGCGGCACGGTGATCAGCGTCCGCCCGGGCCGCTACGAGGAGAACCTGGTGATCACCAAGATGGTGACCATCACCGCCGAGGAGGCCCGGGGCAGCGTCCGGATCTCGCCGCGGCGGGGCGCGGTGGTGCAGGTGGTGGCCGAGGCCGTCCAGCTGACCGGGCTGGTGCTCCAGGGCCAGGACGAGGAGCTGCCCACCGTCGACGTCCCGCGCGGCCAGGCCGCCCTGGAGGACTGCGAGGTGGCGGGCAACTCCTGGACGGCCGTGCTCACCCGGCAGCAGGGCGCCCTGGCGATGCGCGGCTGCCGGGTCGTCAACCCGGCCGGGGCCGGCATCGTGGAGACCTCCACCGGCTCCAGCGTGATCGAGGACTGCGTGGTCGAGCACCTCGGCAGCTCCGCCGTGGTGATCGGCGAGCGGGCCAACCCCGTGATCCGGGGCTGCGTGCTGCGCGACGCCCGGGGCAACGGGGTGTGCGCCAACGGCGAGGGCCGCGGCTCGATCGAGGACTGCGAGATCTCCGCCACCGACAAGCCCGGCATCGCGCTGGAGGAGAACAGCACGACCAGGGTGCTGCGCACCACCGTCCGGGACGCCTCGATCGGCATCTACCTGAGTTCGACCGCCCAGGTGCTGCTGGAGGACTGCACGGTCAGCGCCACCCGGGGCCACGGCCTGGTCCTCACCGGCGGCACCGACCCGGTGGTGCGGCGCTGCCGCACGATGCGCACCAAGGGCCACGGCATCCACGTCACCGGCCGCTCCCGGGGCACCTTCGAGGAGTGCGAGGTGGCCGGCGCGGAGGCGGCCGGGATCGTGGTGGACGAGTCCTCCAGCCCGTCGCTGACCCGGACGGCGGTCGGCGACAGCGGCGAGGCGGCGGTGGAACTGGTCGGCGAGAGCGCCGCCGAGTTCGACCGGCTGGAGGTGCGCGGCGCGGGAGGCGCCGGGGTGAGCGTGCGGGACGGTGCCAACCCGCTGCTGCGCCGACTGGACATCGCCGACGTGCGCGGCCACGGCGTCGAGGTGCTGCGGGAGGGCCGCGGGCGGCTGGAGTCCTGCGTGCTGGGTGCGACCGGCCGGGCCGCGCTGCTGGTGGCCGACGGCGGCAACACCCAGGTCGGTGGCACCACGGTCCGCGGTACCGCCGCGACCGGCGCGCCGGGGACGGCCAAGACCGCAGGGACCCCGGGGATCGAGGTCGGTCCGGGCGGCGTCGCCTCGCTCCGCGACTGCGACGTGGCCGAGTGCACCGGCGACGGGATCGTGGTCGAGGACGGCGGCGAGCTGACCATGGCCCGTTCCCGGGTGCACGGCAACCGCCGGCACGGCGTGCTGCTGGCCGCCGGCAGCCGGGCCGCCCTGACCGGCTGCGAGCTGGTGGGCAACACCCGGGACGGGCTGCGCGCCGAGTCCGAGGAACCGATCCGGATCACCGGCTGCACCGTCACCGGCAACCGCGGCTCGGGCCTGTGCCAGACCAGGCCCAGCGAGCGGCTCTCGGTGGAGAACCTGACCAGCCGGGACAACGGGCGGGCCGACAGCCACGGCACCGCGACCGCCGGCGCCGACGACCACCCGGCCGCTGCCCGCCCGGCCGGCGCGCCCGAGGCCGACGGCGCCGAGGCCGAGGCCGAGCGCCCGGCCGACGACCTGCCGCCGCCCGAGCCCGAGGGTCCGCAGGCGGCCCTCCAGGCGCTGGTCGGCCTGGAGGGGGTCAAGGAGCAGGTCGCCACCCTGGTCAACCTCAACAAGCTGGCCCGGCGCCGCGAACAGGCCGGGATGCCGGCCCTGCCGATGGGCCGGCACCTGATCTTCGCGGGCCCGCCCGGCACCGGCAAGACCACCGTCGCCCGCCTCTACGGGGCGATCCTCGCCGAACTCGGCGTGCTGCGCAGCGGCCACCTCACCGAGGTCGCCCGGGCCGACCTGGTGGCGTCCATCGTCGGCGGCACGGCGATCAAGACCACCGAGGTGTTCCAGTCGGCGCTCGGCGGCGTGCTGTTCATCGACGAGGCGTACACGCTGTCCGCCGGATCCGGCGGCACCGGGCCGGACTTCGGCCGCGAGGCCATCGACACCCTGGTCAAGCTGATGGAGGACCACCGCGACGACGTGGTGGTGATCGTCGCCGGGTACTCGGACGAGATGCGTTCCTTCCTCGGCTCCAACCCCGGCCTCGCCTCCCGGTTCAGCCGCACCGTGGACTTCCGCAACTACTCGGCGGAGGAACTGGTCACCATCGTCGAGCGGGCCGCGGTCGGGCACGGCTACGAACTCGCCGACGCCACCCGGGAGGTGCTCGGCACGCACTTCACGCGGATGCCCAAGGGCGCCGACTTCGGCAACGGCCGCGCCGCCCGCAAGGTGTTCGAGGAGATGGTGGACCGTCAGGCCTCCCGGCTGGCCGAGCTGGCCGACATCACCGACGCCGACCTCGCCCGACTGCTGCCCGAGGACCTCGGCGAGGAGCACTCCGACGCGGCCCGCGCGGCCGCGGCCGGCGGACCGGGCGCCGAAGGCGGCAGCGACCTGCTGGACCAACTGCGCGCCATGGTCGGCCTCACCGCCGCCAAGGAGCAGGTCGAGAACCTGGTCAACCTGATCACCCAGGCCCGCCGCCGGGAGGAGGCCGGCCTGCCCACCGCCCGGATCAGCCACCACCTGGTCTTCGCCGGCCCGCCCGGCACCGGCAAGACCACCATCGCCCGGCTCTACGGGGCGCTGCTCGCCGAACTCGGCGTGCTGCCGCGCGGCCAGCTGGTCGAGACCGCCCGGGCCGACCTGGTCGGCCGCTACATCGGGCACACCGCCCAGCTCACCCGGGACGCCTTCGAACGCGCCCGGGGCGGCGTGCTGTTCATCGACGAGGCCTACACCCTCACCCCGCGCGGCGGCGCCGCGAGCGGCGACTTCGGCCAGGAGGCGGTGGACACCCTGATGAAGCTCATGGAGGACCACCGCGACGAGGTCGTGGTGATCGCGGCCGGCTACCAGGAGGAGATGCAGGGCTTCCTGAGCTCCAACCCCGGTCTGGCCTCCCGGTTCCCCCAGCAGATCGCCTTCGACCACTACAGCGCGGACGAACTCGTCACCATCGTGCGCCGCCAGGCGGAGGAGGCCGGCTACGTCTGCGCACCGGAGACCCTGGCCCTCCTCGGCGAGCTGTGCGCGGCCGTCCCCCGGGACCGCAACTTCGGCAACGGCCGCTTCGCCCGGCAGACGCTGGAGGCGATGGTCACCCGCCAGGCGGGGCGGCTCGCCCGGCTCGACGTCGGCGACCTGTCCGAACTCAGCCTGCTGCTGCCCCAGGACATCCCCGGGCTGCCGCAGGGGAGCGCGGTGTGACCGGCGCACCGGGCCGCCCGGCCCGGGCCGCCGCGGCCGCGCTCTGCTGCGGCGCCCTGCTGGTCCCGGCCGCCCCCGCCTGGGCCGCCCCGAGGCCCGCCGCGACCTCCGCCCCGACGCCGGCCGCCACCTCGGGCGCGGCCGATCCGGCCGCGCTGCCCGTCATCGGCCAGAACCGGGGTGCCGGACGGCCGGACGGCTGCGTCAAGCCCTCCGACAAGGGCACCGACCGGACCCCGTGGGCGCAGACCTACCTGCGGCCCGAGGCCGCCTGGCAGCTCAGCCGCGGCGCCGGCGTGACCGTCGCCGTGGTCGGCTCCGGGGTCGACCCGGCGTCCGGGGTCCTGGAGGGCCGCCTCACGCCGGGGCCGCGTGAGTACGGCCCCGGCGACTCCACCCGCGACTGCGTCGGCCACGGCACCTTCCTCGCCGGGCTGATCGCCGCCCGGCGCCAGGACGGGATCGGCTTCGCCGGTCTCGCCCCCGAGGCGCGGATCCTCGGCGTGGCCGTCACCGACGACGTGGGGAACACCACCCCGGCCCTGCTGGCCAAGGGCATCCGGGACGCGGCCGACGGCGGTGCCCGGATCATCGCCGTCGGTCTGGCGCTGTCGACGGGCGAGGCCGAACTCGGCGACGCCGTCCGCTACGCCGGCGGCAAGGGCGCCCTGGTGATCGCTCCGGCCGCCCCCGACGGCGGCGGCAGTTCCCAGTCCTCCCCGAACTCGCCCCCCGTAGCGGCCTACCCGGCCGCCCTCCCGGACGTCCTGGCGGTCTCCGACCTGGCGCCCAACGGCGCCCCGCCCAGCGGTGCGGTGGACGCGGTCCGGGTCGACCTGGTCGCCCCGGGCGATGCGGTGCTGAGCGTCGGCCCCGGCGGCAAGGGCTACTTCACCGCCGCCGGGCCCAGCTTCGCCACCGCCCTGGCGGCCGGCACCGCCGCCCTCGCCCTCGGCTACCGGCCCGACCTCACCCCGGCCCGGCTCGCCGAGCGGCTCCGGGCCACCGCCTACCACCCCGGCACCGCCCTGCCCGACCCGCACCTCGGGTACGGGACCGTCGACCCCCTGGCCGCCCTCAGCGCCCCCCTCCAGGACGGGCCCCCGGCCACCCCCGGGCCCGCCCTGGCGGTGTCCCTGGTCCAGCCCCCGCCCCCCGACCCCGCCGCCCGGCAGGCCACCCTGATCGCCGGCGGGATCATCGCCGGCGTCACCCTGGTCGTCGGCACCGCCGTGGTCTGCGCGACGGGCCGCCGCCGGGCCTGGCGCCCTGGCCGCTGGTCGGTCTGACGGGCCGCCGGGAGCCCTCCGCGCCCTGGGCCGGCACGGCGGTGCGGGGCCGCCCGTGCCTCCGACACGGGCGGGGCGGGGTCGGCCAGGGCCGGGCGGTGGGGGGCCGCGCCCCCCCCCCCCCGGCGGTGGCCCACCCCGCGCGGGGGCCCCGGGGGCCCAGGTAGGGGGGT